>DATMAH010000020.1:0-5615 GCA_035583735.1 Dehalococcoidia bacterium | reverse complement strand
CAAAGCGGCCTCCTTGTCGGTCTACAGACGTGCCGCGTGCAGTAGGAGCTGTGGAGCCGTGCCGGGCGCTTCTCGCCGCCCACAGGTGTTCGCGTCCACGTGCTGCACGGCCTGTTCGGGCGTCCGCCACCGCCAGCGACGGCGCCACCCGGAGAGGCGATCGCAAGTATCCCCCCGCCAGATTCCCAGCGTCAAGCCGCCGGGCGGCGTTCGCCCTGCGGCGCGTGCGGCAGCCTCGCCGCGCTACGATGTCCCCGACATGGACCTCCGCCTCTTCCCGCTGAACAGCGTCCTCTTCCCGGGCGCCCGCATGCCCCTCCACATCTTCGAGGACCGCTACAAGCTGATGATCCGCGAGTGCATCGAGGAGGATGCGCCGTTCGGCGTCGTCCTCATCCGCTCCGGCGCCGAGGTGGGCGGCGGCGCCGTGCCGCACGACGTCGGGACGACGGCGCGCATCCTCCAGGTGGAGTACCTCGACGACGGCCGGATGAACATCTTCACCATCGGCCAGCGGCGCTTCCGCATCGTCGCCATCAACACGACGGAGCCGTACCTGCGCGGCGAGGTGGCATACCTGGAGGGGCAGCCCGCCTCCGACGCCGCCGGCGCGCTGATGCCCCGCGCCGGCCTCGTCTTCGACGACTATCTCAAGACGTACCTCGCCCTCGCCGACCAGTGGATCCGCCATACGGAGCTGCCCGCCGACCCCGCGGAGGCCGCCGACTACATCGCCGCGCGCACGGAATTCGCGCCGGAGATCAAGCAGGAGCTGCTCGAACAGCTCGACCCGGCGGCCCGGCTCAGCCGCGAGATCGAGCTGATCACGGAGTCCCTGCCGGAGATGCACGGCCAGCTGGTAGCCCGCCTGCGCCAGAAGACGGGCGGCTTCGGGGTGCTGAACTAGGGAGATGGTCGTTGGACGTTGGTCGTTGGGGGTTGCCGACGTCCGCAGGTGGAGGCTGGGCCGTAGCTCTTGGCTCCCGGGTTCTTGGTTCTTGGACGTTGGTTTCACGTGCGTGGTCCCCGTTGTAGCGGGGTGCTGAGGACGTCGTCCGGTCAGGCTCGCGAGACTGCTCGTCGTCCAGGCGAGTCGCCGCTCCTGCCGGTCTTCAGCGCCCTGCTATCCCCGTTCGACGACATCGTCCTGCTCACCGCGCCCGCCGATGCCATGGCGGCGCGCGCCTGTGCGCGGAAGCGGCCGGAGGAACTGGCGCTCGCCCTGCACTACAGGCGGGCCGTCGAGCCGGCGATGCGCCGTTCAGCCACCATCGAGATCGACACGACGGCGCCGCTCGACGACGACGTCGCTCGCATCGGGTCGCTGCTTCCCGCCCGGGACGATTGCTGGCCGCGAGCGGTTCTCTGACAGCTGACGGCTGACAGCTGATGGCTGAGAGCTCACCCCAGCCCGGCCGCCGCCAGGTGCGACACGTCGTTGAGCTGCGCCAGCACGGTGCCGCGCTCGCCGAACTCGATCACGGTCTTCGCCGCCAGCGCCTGCCGCACGCGGCGGAAGCGCGAGAGCGGCAGGCCGAGCGCGGCGCAGATGATCGTCAGCGCCACGAAGTTGTGCGTCACCGCCACCACGTCGCCATCGCCGTGCGCCTCCCGCATGCGCGCCACGGCGCCCCACGCGCGCTCCTGCACCTCGCGCAGCGTCTCGCCGCCCGGCATGCGCGCGTCCGCCGCGTCCGCCGACATCCACGCGCGGAGGAACTCCGGGTACTTCTCGCGCAGGTCCGCATAGCCCAGGTGCTCCAGCTCGCCGACGTCCATCTCGATCAGCGCCGGCTCCACCATCACGCCGAGCGCGTGCGCCGCCGCGATGCCGCTCGCCGTGTCGACGGCGCGCCGCAGCGGGCTCGCGTACACGGCGACGGGCGCGGACGCGAACGACGCCGCGACCGCGGCTGCCTGCTTGACGCCGAGGTCGTTCAGCGGCACGTCGGCGCGGCCCAGGGTCACCCGGTCACGGTTATGCGCCGTCTCTCCGTGCCGGACGACGATCAGGCGCATCAACTCGCGAACCTGCCCCGCTTCCGCCACGCCTCCCGCGATGGCGAGCCGCCCGCGAGCACCAGCCGCGTGCGGTGGATACGCAGCGGCGCGCCCAGCCCCAACGCCGCCACCACCTGCTCCGGACGCCCCGAGCCGGTGTTGTCGTTCTTGAGCCGCATCCGCAGCGTCACGAGGTGACCGTCCGCGCGGAGCACCGAGACATCCTGCACCTGCGCCCGGATGTCGTACTTGCGCACCTCCTCCTCGCGCTTGTGCTCCCAGGGGATGCTCTCCTGCGCGAGAAAGCGCTCGGCGGCGGCGCGCGCCTCCTCCTCGTCCGCCGCGACGTCCACCTCGTAGTCCGCCCAGCGGACGTCCGCCTGCAGCGCCGGCAGCCCCATGCCCACCTCCTGCGCCGCGCGCGCCTCCAGTCCCCGCGGCAGGCTCGGCGCCACCTGCGCGAGGAACGCGCGCGGCGTCATCGGGCGCGAGAGCCAGACGTCCAGCAGCTCGCCCTCGCTCGTCGTGCCGACGGGCAGCGGCGCCGCCAGCGACATCTGCGGGTGCGGCGAGAACCCCTCCGAGTACGCGACGGGGATCTCGGCGCGGCGCAGCGCGCGCTCCCACGTCCGCATCAGGTCCAGGTGCGTGATGTACTTGAGCTCGTCGCCGCGCGCGAACGTCACGCGCAGCCGCTGCACCTTCTCGGTCATGCCGTCATCTTATCGGGGCGTCGCGGGCCGTCCCGGCGCCACTGGGCTCCGGCACCAACCGGCGACCGGCCTCACTCGTCGTCGCGCGTGCGCGCCGGCAGCGCCTCCGGCATGCGTGTGATCAGCACCGACTCGATCTTCACGCCATCGACCTGCGACACCGTCAGCCGGTAGCCGTCCAGCACGATCGATTCGCCCTCCCGCGGGATGTGGCCCAGCTTGTCCAGCACCAGCCCCGCCACGGTCTCGTAATCGCCCTCCGGCAACTCGATCTCCAGCTCCTCGCGCACGTCGAAGATGCTCATGCCGCCGTCGACGCGCGTCGTGTTCTCGTCGATCGCGGCGTACTCCTGCTCCGGCTGCCCCAGCTCGTCGACGACGCGGCCGACCATCTCCTCCAGCAGCAGCTCCAGCGTCACGATGCCGGCGACGCCGCCGTACTCGTCGACGACGACGGCCATCTGCTGCTGTTCGTGCTGCATCTGCCAGAACAGGTCGCTCACCGGCTTCGTCTCGGGGATGAATGTCGCCGGCCGCAGCAGCTCGTTGATCGACGACTCCTCCGTCACGCGCCGCTCCGCCAGCGCGCGCAGCACATCCTTGATGCCGATGATGCCGACCACGTTGTCGACCGTGTCGTCGTACACGGGGAAGCGCGAGTGCGGGTTCTCGTTGAAGGTGTCGTAGAACTCGCGCACCGTCTCGTCCTTCTCGAGCCACGTCACTTCCGTGCGCGGGATCATGATCTCGTTCACGCGGCGGTCGTGGAAATGGAACACGCGGTCCAGCAGCTCCGCCTCGTCCTGCCCCACCGCCCCCTCCACCGCGCCGATGTCGATCATCATCCGCAGCTCGGCCTCCGTGACCGTGCTCGTGAGCCCGCCGCCGCGTGAAAGCACGTTGGGCAGCACCGCCAGAGCGGCGATGACCGGCGACATCACCGTCACCAGCCCCCGGATCGGCAGCGCGACGAAGAAGGCGATGCGGTCGGCCGCGCGAGAGGCGAGCACCTTCGGCGTGTACTCGCCGAACTGGGTCGAGATGAGGGGGATCGCGATGAGGCCGAAGAGGTAGCCCCAGTTGCCGAAGGCGTCGGCGGCCAGTGTGGCGCCGGATGTCGCCACCAGGAACACGGCCACGTTCTGCAGCACGACGATGACGCCGAAGAACGTCTCCTGCCGCGTCTTCAGGTAGTCCAGCGCCGCCCCGGAACGGCTGCCCTCCTCCGCCGCCGTCCGCGCCCGCAGGCGGCTTGATGCGACCACGGCGATCTCGATCGCGTTCACGGTCGCGTAGCCGATGAGGCCACCGACGAAGAGCGCGATGGCGAGCGGCGTGGGGATATCCAGGCGCGACGTGTCTTCCTGGAGGAGCGGGAGGAGCGTATGGGGGAGTTTTAGCATCCGTCAGGGCGGCCTCTGCGCCGCCGCGTGCCCATGGCGTGATCCGCATCGCATCATAGCCGATGGCGCCGTATTGCTCGGTCAGCACGCCCTCCACGACGAGCGGATCGCCCGTGGCGTATGCGGCGATGCGCCCGTGGAGTGCGACCGCGGCGCCGTCCTGGGCGGCCTGTCATTCGGCTGCCGGCGTCTCGGGCGACTGTCCGCGGCCGTACGAGAGCTGCCCAGCGCGATCATGATGGTCGCAGCCTCGCATCGCGGCACCAGCCACTGGCGCTGCTACCATGACCCCATGCCGAGAGATCCCTTCGCACGCAAGCGCGAAGCCGACCGCGTCGTCGAAGACGCCGCCGAGCGGCTGCGCGAGCTACTGCAGGACGCGGCGCGGTCGCTGCGCCCCTTCCCTCCGTTCCCCGGCGCCTTCTTCACCAACGCCGTCGAGGTCAGCCTCGAGGGCGTCGAGCGGCCGGACCTCGGCTGCATCGTCGTCGCCGAGGATGGCGAGCTGTACGAGCTCGAGATCAAGATCGACTTCTCCGACGAGTTTGCCGCCTCCGACCCCGTGCAGGCGCGGGACGAGAAGCTGAAGAAGCTGGAGGACCTGCACCCGCGCGATTACGTCGTCCTCGCGTACAACGCGCTCGCCCGCCTCACCGAGATCATCCTCGAAGAGTCCGAGCGGGCGGCGGCGGAGTAGTCCGATGCAGCGCGCAGCAGTCCTCATCGCGGCCGTCTGCGTGGCGCTCGCGCGGCCCGCGCTGCCGGCCGCGGCGCAGGAGCCGGCCGTCGTCTCGGTCTCCGCGGAACCCGCGCGTGCCACAGTCGGGGATCGCATCACGCTGACCGTCGTGGTGGAGCACGCCGCGGGCACCGCTGTCGAAGCCGTCGATCCCTCGTTCGGCCAGCTAGAGCTCCTGGCGACGCGCGAGCCCGCCGTCGAAGCGCGTGATGGCGGCCGCGCCGCGACGACGCTGCAGTTCGAGGTCGCCGCCTTCGCGACCGGCACGGTCGACGTGCCGCCGATCACGTTGCGCTACGCCGGCCCCGACGAGAGCGGCGAGCTGGTCGCGGAGCCCGTCTCGGTGACGATCGCTCCGGTGACGGCGCCGGACGACGTCACGCTGCAGCCGCTGAAGCCCCAGCTCGAGATACCGGAGGCGCCGCCGCCACCCGTCGTGCCTGCCGCCGTCGTCGCGGCGAGCGTGCTCTTCACCCTGGCCGGCTACTGGCTCGTCCGCCAGGCGATCGCGACGCGCCCGGCCGCCACGGCGCCGCCTGAGCCCGCAGGCCCGGCGCCCGATGAGGTCGCCCGGCGCCGCCTGAGCGCCCTCGCCGACTCGGGCCTCGCCGGCCGCGATCCCCGTGAGTACTACGCCCGGCTCGCCGTCATCGTCCGTCGCTATCTCAGTGACCGCTATGGCTTCCCCGCCTTCGCCATGACGCGCAGCGAGATCGAGCGCGGCATGGCGGCTGCCGGCGTCGACCGCTGGCCCGCGCA
>DATMAH010000019.1:0-3558 GCA_035583735.1 Dehalococcoidia bacterium | reverse complement strand
CCGTGACGTCGGTGTGCTGCGCGATGCGCTGGACCAAGCCGGCCTGGAGCGCGGACGGAGACCAGAGCCCGTAGATCAACAGCGGACCCGCGAGGGCGCTGGCGTCGGCGGCGGCGTACGTGGCGGCGGGGCCGGCAAGGTCCGCCTCGTCGCGGCGCCGCAGGTACTGTCCGAACATCGCGGCGAGGTCGGCGTATTTGTCGCCGTTGCCGCCGGGATTCGACGCGCGAAGCGCGGCCTCAAGCGCCGTGGCGTCATCGAAGCCGCCCATCTCGAGCTCGCGGAAAAGCTGACGCAGCGCATCGGAGAAGCCGTCGCCGCGGGGGATGCCGGCGAAGTACGACTGCGCCGCCGCCGCCGCCTCGCGCACGAGCAAACGTTCGGCGGCCGGCGTCAGCCGCGGCCGCGGCGATGGCGGCGCGAGGGCGGCGGCGAGCTCGTGCGGCTGCACGAAGCGGACGTTGATGTGGGCGATGCCGCGACGGGCCAGCATGCGGGGCAGGTAGCGCTTCAGCAGCACGTGCCCGCAGAGGACGGTGACGGGCGCGAGCGGGTCGGGCTGGCGGGCGGCGGCGACGGCGACGGCGAGCGCCGCTTCGAGCTGCGCGAGGTCTCCGAGAATGATGCGGCTGCGAGGCATGCCGGAGTATAGTCGCAGTGCGGCGACAGGTTCGGTCGCCGGCCGTTGTATCTGCGCGGCTGGACGGCCCGTGCGCGACGCCGAGGCCATGCGGGAGACAGGATGACTCACTACAAGCGCCCCGACTGGTTCACGAAGAGCGTCATGAATCGCGCACTGATGCTGCTGTCGCGGACCGGCGTCAGCGTGGCCGGATCCCGCACGCTGGCGGTGCGCGGACGGAAGTCCGGCGAGTGGCGGACGGTGCCGGTGAACCCGTTGGAGTTCGATGGCCAGCGCTATCTCGTCGCGCCGCGCGGCGAGACGGACTGGGTGCGCAACATCCGCGTCGCCGGCGGCGGCGAGCTGCGTCATCGCGGCAAGGCGGAGCCGATCCGCGTCGAAGAGCTGCCCGACGAAGAGAAGGAGCCAATCCTGCGCTCCTACCTCAAGAAGTGGGGATGGGAGGCCGGGCAGTTCTTTGATGGCGTGAAGCATGATGCGCCCGCGGAAGATGTCCGCCGCATCGCCCCGAAGCACCCGGTGTTCCGGATCGTGTAAGCCGGAACGATCAGACCGTGCGGTCGCGAGCGGTGCAGGCCGCAATCCAGCCGATCAGCCCAGGTCGCGCGCGACGTCGCGCGCCGTCGCCTGCGCGAGCGGGCGGACGACCATGTGGTCGATGTTCACGTGCGGCGGGCGGGTGACGCACCATGCGATGCAGTCGGCGACGTCGTCGGCGGTGAGCGGCTGCATCCCCTCGTAGACCTTCGCCGCGCGCTCACGGTCGCCGCCGAAGCGCACCACCGAGAACTCTGTCTCCACCATGCCAGGGTCGATCTCCGTCACGCGCACGGGCTTGCCCAGCAGCTCGAGCCGAAGCGTCTCCGTGATCGCGCGCACGCCGTGCTTGGCCGACGTGTAGCCGCTGCCGCCGGGGTACACCTCGATGCCGGCGATGGAGCCGATGTTGACGATGTGACCGGCGCCGCTGTCGATGAGCTTCGGCAGCAGCGCGCGCGTCATCAGCATGAGGCCGAAGACGTTCGACTCCCACATGCGGCGCCAGTGGTCATCGACGGCCTCCGCCAGCGGCTCCAGCCCGAACGCGCCGCCGGCGTTGTTCGCGAGCACATCGCAGCGCGGCACCTGCGCGCAAAACGCCTCGACTGACGGCCGGTCCGTTACGTCGAGCGGCAGGGCGTGCGCGCCGGCGGGCTCCGCGACCTCGCGCAACTGGTCGAAGCGCCGCGCGCCCGCGATGACGGCGAATCCCTCATGGCGCAGTCGGCGCACCGTGGCGGCGCCGATGCCGCTGCTGGCGCCGGTCACCACGGCCACTCGCTTCCCGTCCATCGTCCGCCTCCCGTATGCGATCTCAGCGGAGTCTACCGGCAGCGCGCGCTACCCTGCGCGCATGCGCCGCCACTTCACGGTCACGGGCTTCGTCGTCGAGGACGGGCGGACGCTGCTGCACTGGCACCAGAAGACGCAGCTCTGGCTGCCGCCGGGTGGCCACGTCGAGCCGGACGAGGACCCGGTGCAGGCGGTGCTGCGCGAGGTGCGCGAGGAGACGGGGCTCGAGACGGAGGTGATCGCGCCGGCGGCGTTCGCGTTCGCCACGCCGCCGCAGCTCGCGCCGCCGATCACGATCCTGGTGGAGGACATCCCGGCGACGCCGCGCGAGGACGCGCACCAGCACATCGACCACATCTACGCCGTGCGGCGCGCGGCGGGCTCGCCGGCGTACAGCGGCGGCGAGTTCACCTGGGTCGACGAGCGCCAACTGCGCGCGGACGAGGCGCTGCCGGTCGCGTCGTGCGGGGTGGACGTGCGCGTCTCGGAGGACGTGCGCGTGCTGGCGCTGCACGCGATCGCGCTGGCGCGGCATTCCCAACGTTAGCGGCGTGCTGAAGAAGCCGTCCCGACCCGTAGCGAGGGCTTTCAGCCCGCGCGGTTAGGTTCGCGAAATCGGCAGCCGTGAACGCGAGTTCCGCGCGCCGGTTCCTGGCCGCCCTGTGAGGGCCCGTATCGCGCTCCGGCCCCATGTCTCGCCGCTCACGCCAGACGCCGGATGCGCGAGGAGGTGCCGGCCGTCTCGACGAGGAGCTGGTCCGGGAAGTTGTCGCGGTCGCGGAAGGCATCCAGGTGCGACACGACGATCACCTTGTCCATGTGCGTCGCGAGCTGCTTGAGTTCGGCGATCATGAACTGCACGCCCGTCTCGTCGAGGCTGCCGAAGCCCTCGTCGATGACGATGGAGCGCATGCCGCCGGCGCCGGCGTACTGGCCGATGCCGGAGGCGATGGCGACGGCGCAGCGGAACTTCTGCGAGCCGGAGAGCACGCGCACGGAGCGCGGGTCGCGCATGCAGGTGGAGTCGATGGCGCGCATCTCCAGCGCGTCGCCCTCGCCGCGCTGGAGGTCGAGCCGCAGGGTGCCGCCGGTGAGCTTCTGCAGGAAGGCGTTGGCGTGCTGCGTGATGTTAGCGAGCGCGTCGGAGACGAGGAGGCCCTGCAGCCCGTCCTTCCCCAGCAGTTTGCGCAGGCGGCGGAGGCGCTTGATGCGCAGCTCCAGCGCCGCCTTCTCCTGCCGCAGCCTCGCGATGCCCTCGATGCGCGCCTCGACGCTAGCGAGCTGCTGCTGCGCTGCGTGCAGGGCCGCCCGCGCGTCCGTGAGGGCGGCCTGGGCCTCGCGCGCGGCCGCGGCGGCCTCCGCTTCGGGCACACGGTGCGCGCCGGGGATGCGCTCCACCTCGTCGTGCTTGGCGGCGCGCTGCGCCGTCCAGGCGGTGTGATCGGCGATGGCACGGTCGAGCGCCGCCTTGCGCGCGGGTGCGTCCGCCAGCTCGCGCTGGTGGCGGCGCAGCGTCTCGAGCGTCGCCTGCGGGTCCTCGAGCGCGGCCTTCGCGACATCGCCCAGGTTCGCGGCGAAGGCTT
>DATMAH010000018.1:0-6752 GCA_035583735.1 Dehalococcoidia bacterium | reverse complement strand
GACGAGATAACGACGCGTGGCCACTGGGACGAGGCGGCGTTCCGAGCGTGGCTGGACGAGCAGCGGCCGGGCGCGCTCGACGTAGAGGCGCTGTTCGAGCGGCTGCGAGCGCTGGCAGAAGCGGCAGGCTAGACGACGCGCGCCGGGGTGGGTGCGGGCACGGCCGTGAGCCGTCCCGTCCCGTGGCGCGGGCTGAAAGGCGGCGCGGTTAGGTTGGCGAAGCTGCTCGTGGTCCAGGCGAGTCGCCGCCCCTGCTGGTCGTTCAAGACCGTGCTAGCTCACGGGGCGTAGCGCGCCGGTATCGAGATCGAGGACGAAGCCGCGGACCGCGACGTCACGCGGCACCAGCGCCGAGCCGCGAATGCGCGCGACATCCTCGCGCACGCTGCGGTCGAGGTCGTCGATGGTGAGGAAGTCCACGGCGTCCTGTGCCCCGCTGCGCTCGCGCAGGGCGGCGGCGATCTGGTCGCCGGTGAAGAGCGTCATGCCACAGCCGGTGTGGTGGACGACGAGGACCTCACGCGTGTGCATGAGGGCGGCGCAGACGGCGATCGAGCGGAGGACGTCGTCCGTCACCCGGCCGCCGGCATTGCGCAGCAGATTCGCCGTGCCCGGCTCGATCTCAAACAGCGCTTCCGGTTGGATGCGCGGGTCCATGCAGGTGAGGATGACATGCGGGCGCGCGGGCAGGGATGGCTGCTGCAAGTCCACTTCCTTTCGTCTCCGGGGACGTATAGTGGCTGCTGGAGAGGATACAAAGGCGGGAGGCCTGCGGCATGTCGTATCCAGAGGCGAAGTACCGCGGCGATGGGGGTGAGGTGTCGGCCGTGCTGCGGTCCGGCGACGCTGAGCCTGAGCTGCGCATCGGCGCGGTCAGCGCGGCCGCATACCTCGCGACCGGCGCGACGACGGGCGGCCAGTTCGGGCTGTACCGCTGGGACATGGGGCCCGCGCCGGCGGGCGCAGCGCCGCACGTTCACCGCACGATGTCGGAGTCGTTTTTCGTCATCAGCGGCACGGTGCGATTCTTCGATGGCGCGCGCTGGTTCAGCGGGCGGCCGGGCGATTTCGTGTACGTGCCGGAGGGCGGCATCCATGCCTTCCGCAACGAGTCGGGCGAGCCGGCATCGATGTTGATCCTGTTCGTGCCGGGAGCGCCGCGGGAGGAGTACTTCGAGACGCTGGCGGCCGTCGCGCGCGGCGAGCGGACGATCACGCCGGAGGAGCTGCGTGACCTGCAGCTCCGGCACGACAACATCATGGTGTAGCGCGCCGGGCATCGCTGCTAGCATCGGCGAGCCGTCGCGGGCTGGAGAGGCGTGCATGCCGGGGAAGAAGCAACGCGAGCCGAAAGCGGTGCGTCCGATGGGGCCTCCGGGATACTGGAGGAGCCGGCCGATCCCCTGGCAGTGGGCGCGCCAGCGCCTGCAAGAGGGGGCGATGCCCGGCCGACGAGCCGGGCATCGCCGATCTGCCTGATGCTGGAGCGCCGCTACGGGACCGATACCAGTGACATCGCCGTGTAGCTCTGGCCGGGCGTGTTGCGGCACGACCAGTTGCCGGAGGTCTTCGCGAACATGAGCTGCATGCACTTGCCGAGCGCGCGCTGGCCGTAGGCGTTCGGGTGCATCGACTCCTGCGCGTCGCCCTGGCAGCAGCCGGTGTTCACCCAGCGCACCCACTCCGCGGTGACGGGGTTGGGGCCGCTGGAGCCGACGAGCTGCGCGTTCTTGTGGCATGGCTCGTGGCCGTCGAGGGCGTCGCGGACGTCGAGGAACTGGACGCCCTTTGCCGCGGCGACCTGACGCATGTTGTCGACGATGTACGGCGTGGCGACGTTCTTCGCCCAGTCGAAGTCGGCGTTGTAGAACGGGCAGCCGCCATCCCACCAGCGGTCGTCGCCGGAGTAGCGGACGTTGGCGGCCGCCGGGATCGGCGATGCGTAGCCGGCGACGATCAGCTTGTACTGCGAGGGGCTGTAGCCGGCGGCCGCCATGACGGCGCGGATCTCGTCGATGGATTTCGCGAGGCCGTCGCGCGCGGCGGGCATCTGCGCCTGGAGCTGCGCGTTCTGTGTGGCGTTGCAGGGTCCGAGGCCCAGGATCCAGTTCACGGTGCAGTTGATGACGTGGTCGGCGAAGCTGACGTCGTTCGCCATGACCGTCAGCACGATCATCTTCACGTTCTTCTGCTGCGCGATGGTCAGGAGCTGGTCGGCCTGCGGCGCCTCGCCCTTGAAGCTCTGGCCGCCCTGCGACGCGCGCCAGATGTTGACGGAGCGGGCGCCGGAGCAGGCGATGTTGATGCGCTCCTGCACGGAGATACCGGAGGAGCGGATGGGCGCGACGTCCGAGCGGTCGCAGCCGGTGTGCGTGGCGCCGTAGACGCGGGTGGCGTCGTAGGAGCAGAAGATCCAGACGCAGCTCGCGGCGCGGTCGGTGCCGTCACGCGTGCCGAACATGTTGAGGCTGTTGCCGTTCCAGCGGCCGGCCTCGCCGGAGATGAAGCTGTCGCCCATCGAGACGACCGCCGTTGGGCCCGAGGCCGGACCCGCCTCGGACGGCTGCGGCTGGACGGCCGTGATCGCGAGCATCGCCGCCGCGAGGGCGACGACGAACAGCGCGCCCAACCGTCCCCGTAAGATGCGTGACGTCGTGAGTCGCAAGGCGCTCCCCCTTCATGAACAATCTGGTTTCCTCTCCAGATTGGCGACGAACGTACGACGGTGACCGCAGAGTGTCAAGACGCATCGCGATCTTTCGCGCGCTTTGCAGCGAGCGCTGAACGACGTTCAGCCGTGGTGAGGGGGGATGTGGGCCCGGGCAGCGCAAGGAAGCGACGGGGGCACCAGGCGGCGATGGCACGGATGGGGTGCGGCGGCGAACCTCGGCGGCGAGGCGGGTGCGCCCGTCCTCGTATGGGAGGCGTTGCCGGCGCCCGGCGACCGGCCAGCGCCGCCATCGCCCGCATCGGCGATCTGCGGCCGCGTTGGCCCGCGAGGACAGATGGAGAGCGTCAGCCGGCCTCCGCCTGGGCGGTGCGCGTCAGGCGGCCTCGCCCCGCGACCTGGGCTGGGACGACAGGACACGCACGGCGCGGCGGCCGAGGCGCCGGAGCAGACCCAACCACAGCAGGGCGGCCGTGCTGGCGACGGCAATCATGATCGCAGCGCGGAGATCCAGCGGGGTGAATGCGAACAGCGCGCGAGCCGGCTCAATCGCGAGGACCGCCAGGAGAAGCAGGGCGCCCAGGGCGACGATCAGCCGCAACGTCCTGTTGGGTACACGGATCGAGGCAAGCATGCTGGCACCACCGGCACGGTTGGCGAAGATGATCCCGATGCTCGCCACCACCAGCGTCGTGAACGCAAGCGTCCTCCCCTCCTCGAATCCAAGATCCTGCCAGCGGGCGACGGCGAGGACGCCGCCCGCTGCGGCGAGGACGCCCAGTCCCTGCGCGAGGCTAAGCGCGACCGTCCTCCGGTCGAACAGGGGCTCTGACCGCGAGCGAGGCGGGCGTCGCATGACGTTTGGTTCTTCCGGCTCCGACTCAAAGCCGATTGAGCAGACAGGGTCGATCACGAGCTCCAGGAACACGATGTGCACCGGGGTCAGGATCAATGGCCAATCGACGAGCAGGGGCAGCAGCGCCAGGCCGGCGATCGGGACGTGCACCGCCAGCAAGAACGCCATCGCGCGTCGGAGGTTGTCGAAGATCCGCCGCCCGAGTCGCACGGCGCCGACGATCGATGCGAAGTTGTCGTCGGCGAGCACGACTGCGGCAGCCTCGCGGGCGACGTCCGTGCCGCGCTGGCCCATCGCGATGCCGACTTCCGCAGCCTTCAGCGCGGGCGCATCGTTCACGCCATCTCCCGTCATGGCGACAATCTCGCCGTTGGCCTGCAGGGCGCGGACCAGCCGCAGCTTTTGCTCAGGCCGGACCCGGGCAAAGACGGCGACATCTCGTACCTGATGGCGCAGCGCATCGTCGTCCAGCGTCGTGATCTCCGTCCCGGTCAGGACAGGGTCCAGCGGCGCGATCCCCGCCTGCTTCGCGATCGCGCGTGCCGTCGCTGGATAGTCGCCCGTCAGCATGACCACGCGGATACCGGCACGGTGGCACTCCTCGACGGCGGCGGGGACGGCCGCCCTCAGCGGGTCAGCGAGCGCGATGAGCCCGTCGAACGCCCAGTGGAACGCGGATAGCTCGTCGGGCAGGGCGCCGGCGTCCGCGGCCTCCGCATGCGCGACGCCAAGCACGCGGAGGCCGTCGGCGGCGAGCTGTTCGGTCGTCACCGTCATCGCCCGTACGGAGCGCTCATCGAGGCCGCACAGGCGCATCACGGCCTCGGGCGCCCCTTTGCCGGCGACGTTGATGGCCCCATCTCCCGACCGCCAGGCGTGCGCCACGACGAGCAAGCGCTCCGAGAGCGGGTACACGCGCACCCGGTCTCCCGGATCGGTCGCGGGACCGTCCTGGCGCCCGGCGAGCGCGTTGATCGCTCGCTCCATCGGGTCGGCTGGCTCAGATTCGCTGGCGAGCGACGCGGTGCGGACCAGTGGCGCCAGTTCAGCCGGCAGCGCTCCGTCGCTGACGTCATGCACACCGGACTTGGTGGCGATCCGGACGACGGCCATCCGGTTCTCGGTGAGCGTGCCGGTCTTGTCCGCGCACAGGACGGTGACCGTGCCCAGTGCCTCGATCGCCGGGATGCGCCGCGCGAGGACGTTCCGGCGCGCGATGCGCCACGCCCCCAGGGCGAGGAACACTGTCAGGACGATCGGGAACTCCTCCGGGATCAACGCCATCGCCACCGAGATCCCGGCGAGCAGCCCATCGGTGACACTCCCGCGCCTGATCGCGGTCCCCACGGCAATGACCACGCAGAGAGAGATGGCGCCGATGGCGATGAAGCGCACGACTCGTGCTGTCTCATCCTGGAGTCGCGTGCGTTCGGGCCGAAGCCCGTGCATCGCCCGGCCGATGCGGCCCATCTCAGTGCCGGCGCCGGTCGCGGTGACGAGGGCGAGCCCCTGTCCCCTGGTCACGACGGTGCCGGCGAACACCGCGGAATCTGCTCGGTCCGCTGCCGCCCCCGGCGCCGAAGCAGACTTTGCGACCGGGATCGACTCGCCCGTGAGCAACGACTCGTCGACCTGCACGTTGGTGGCGGTCAGCAGTGTGGCGTCCGCCGCGACACGGTCTCCTTCCGACAGGACCATCAGATCGCCGGGCACCACTTCCCGGCCAGGAATGCGCAGGGAGCGACCCTCGCGCAGGACGAGGGCGCGCGGACTGGCGAGGTCGCGGAGCGCCTCGAGGGCGCGTTCCGTGCGGCGCTCCTGGTACAGGTCGATCACGACGATGAGGCCGATCGACGCGAGCAGGATGATGGCTTCGGTGCGGTCGCCGAGCACGAGGTAGACGGTGCCGGCGATAAGCAGGAGCAGGATCATCGGCTCGCCGAGGACACCGAGCGCGGTGGCCAGCGGGCTGCGTGACTCGCCATGCGGCAGCTCGTTCGGCCCTGCCTCCTTCAACCGGCGGGCTGCTTCGGCATCCGACAGGCCCTGGAGTGTTGTTTCGGCGGCGGGGCTTCCAGCAGGCAGGGGCACGATGATCCTTCTCTGATGGACGTGTCGGTCGCCGGCTCCGCGGGTCCGGCATCGGGCGTCTGTGGGGTCCGCTCACCGAGGCCGCCAGCGGCGCGGCCAGCGGATCGCGTCAACGTAGTATGCGGTTAACCCTAGCGTGCGTCCGGCCTGTCCCTTGCGCCCGCGCTCAGGCGGGTTCCGAGCGCCCACGCCGGCGATGGCGGGCGGCGCCCAGACCGCCACGCGCGGCGGGCGGTGGATGCCGGTCCTCGTCGTGGAGGAGCAGCACCGGTAGACGAGACCGGCATCGTCAGGCGTCGGCGCGTGACGGTGATGCCTCTCGGGCGGTGACAGCCAGCGCCGCATCGCGTCGGCGAAGAGTCCCGGCGCGCGCAGTGCCGTGGCCTGGTCCATGTGCGACCGGTCGAGGGGCACACGCCGGCGGGCGCGCATCGCGTCACCGCATCACCAGTTCGCGGGCATCAGCTCCCGCGCTCACCGCGGCTCCAGGGCGTAGACCCAGATCGTGTCCGTGTACTCGGCCGGTTCGCCCACGGCGTACGTCCGGGCGAACGCTCCTACGACGCGGGCCCGCTCCGCGGGCGTGGCATGGCTCACGACGAGCAGACCCCGGCGCCGAGCGTCGCTGGCGGACGGTGTGATGGTGGGGTCCTCAGCGAAACGCTCCTCGTCAATCAGCCGGAGGCGGTCGCGAGCGTCGGTGGCATCAGCCGTGGACAGATAGTAGTTGACCGGGTCGTCGAGATAGGAGGGATACAGGAAGACCGGCCCGTCCGCCGCACGCACGTCGCGGGCGACGGCGCGCCAGTCTTCATACGGCTCGGCGCCGTACCAGCGAAACGCCCCGACGGCCATCGCGGCGGCCAGCGCCGCGGCGCAGCATGCGGCCGCGAACAGGGCGCCACGCTGATGCCGGAGTTCGAGGTTGCGCGCCGCGCGGAACGCCTCGAGGATGCCGAGGGCGGCGAGGAATGACAGCGCCGGTATGAACGGAGATGCGCGCTTCGCATCGAATGATGGACTGACGGCGTACGACGCGACAAACAGCGCGACAGGTGCGGCCGCGAGCGCGGTCATGCACACGACCATGGCGTTGTGCCGATGGCGGTAGAGCGCCAGTCCGATGGCGACCATCAG
>DATMAH010000017.1:0-14267 GCA_035583735.1 Dehalococcoidia bacterium | reverse complement strand
GCTGTGGGCGGCGCTCCCGCGCCTGCTCGAGGCGTGCGTTGTGGTGCACGTGACGGGGCCTGGCGACGAAGCGCGCGCCCGCGCGGTCCGCGACGCCCTGCCGGAAGCTGTTCGCGCGCGATACCGCGCGCACGGATACATGCCGGACCTGCCCGTGGCGATGGTCGCCGCCGACCTCGTGGTGGCGCGCGCCGGGGCGTCGGCGCTGGGCGAGATGCCAGCGGCCGGCGTGCCGTCGATCCTCGTGCCCGGCGAGTACGAGGGATGGTCGCAGGCGCCGAACGCCGAGCACATGCAGGCCGCCGGCGCTTCGGTCATGCTGCGCAACGCCGAGCTGCCGCGGCTGGGCGAGACGGTCCTGGGCCTGCTCGCCGATGAGGAGCGTGTGCAGCGGATGCGGGAGGCCGCGCGCGCGCTCGCGCGGCCGGGCGCGGCGCGCGACATCGCGCTCATCGTCATGGAGGCGGCGGCATGAAAGCGAACGCGCCCGACCGCGTCCATCTCGTCGGCATCGGCGGCGCGCACATGTCCGCGATCGCGCAGATCCTGCACGCGTGGGGCCACAGCGTCACCGGCAGCGACCAGAGCGAGGGCGCGATGACGCAGCGGCTGCGCGCGCTCGGCATCACGGTGCACATCGGCCACGACGCCGCGCACGTCGGCGACGCCGAGCTCGTCGTCATCACGTCGGCCGTGCATGGCGATAACCCGGAGGTGGCGGAAGCGGAGCGCCGCGGCATCCCCGTGATCAAGCGGGCGGAGATGGTCGCGCGGCTCATGCAGGGGCGCTACAGCATCGCCGTAGCGGGCAGCCACGGTAAGACGACGACGAGCGGACTCATCGCCCACATGCTGGTGCATGCGGACCTGCGGCCGACGTATCTCATTGGCGGCGATGTGCGCAGCCTCGGTGGCAACGCCGCGCCCGGGGAGGGCCGCTACATCGTCGTCGAGGCGGACGAGTACGACCGCGCCTTCCTGAGCTACACGCCGGACGTCGCCGTGGTTACGAACATCGAGCCGGACCACCTGGACATCTACGGCACGGAGGAGGCGCTGGCGGCGGCGTTCGGGCAGTTCGTGGCGAGCGTGCCGGTGGGCGGGCACGTCGTCGCTTGCGCTGATTCGCCGCGCGTGCGCGAGACCGTCGCGTCGGCGGCGATCCGCGCGCGCGACGTCGAGACGTATGCGCTGGAGGAGGCGGCCGACTGGCGCGCGCGCGACATCGCCGTCGCGGACGGGGCACAGCGCTTCGTCGTCGAGCACCACGGCGACGATGTCGGCGCCTACACGATCGCCATGCCGGGGCGGCACAACGTCAGCAATGCGCTCGCCGGCATCGCCGCCGCGGCAACGATCGGCATCGAGCCGGAGGTGATGCGCGAGGCGCTCGCGTCGTACCGCGGCGCCGGCCGCCGGTTCGAGCGCGTAGGAGAGGCGCGCGGCGTCACGGTCATGGACGACTACGCCCACCACCCTACCGAGGTGCGGGTCGGCACCATCGAGGCGGCGCGCCAGCAGTTCCCGGGGCGCCGGCTCGTCATCCTCTTTCAGCCGCACACGTTCACGCGCACGCAGTACCTGCTGGACGATTGGAAGACCTGCTTCGCCGGCGCCGACGCGCTCTACGTCACGCACACGTACGCCGCGCGCGAAACGGAGGAGCAAGGGCTGAGCGGCCGCGACCTCGCCTCGCTCATCCAGTCGCCGCCGGCGACGTACGTCGACTCCTTCGACGAGGCGGCGGAGCGCATCGCCGCGGACCTGCGGGAGGGCGACGTGTTCTTCACCGTCGGCGCGGGCGATGTGGACAAGGTGGGGCGCATGGTGCTGGAACGGCTGCGAGGATAGCGGCGTGATGTTGCGGGAGGCGACGGCAGGCGCGAGGGAGCGCGCAGGGATGATGGACAAGCGGCTGGTCGATGAGCTGCGCGCGATCGCGCCCGTGAAGACGGGCGAGCCGCTGGCGCGCCACACGACCTTCGGCATCGGTGGGCCGGCGGACGTCTTCGTCACCGTCCGCAACGCGACGGAGCTGCAGCGCGCCGTCGTCATCTCGCGTGAGTTCGGGGCGCCGGTCTTCATCCTCGGCGCGGGCAGCAACATCCTCGTTGGTGACGGAGGCGTCCGCGGCGTCGTCATCGATAACCAGGCGAAGGACGTCGAGGTGGAGGAGGCGGGCGCGGGCGCCATCGTGCGCGCGGAGTCGGGCACGTCGTTTGCGGCGCTGGCGCGGCAGATGGCGCGCCGCGGCCTCGCCGGCATCGAGTGGGCGGCGGGCATCCCGGGGACGCTGGGCGGCGCCGTCGTCTACAACGCCGGCGCGTACGGCGGCCAGCTCTCAGACGTGCTGCGCTCTGCCCGCGTGCTGAACGGCAGCAACGCCCCGCGCGAGATGTCGCTCGCCGAGCTGGGCCTCGGCTACCGCACCAGCGCCATCCTGCGCGGCGAGTGCACCGGCTGCGTCGTGCTCTCGGCGGAGATGGCGCTGACGCGCGGTGATGCCGCTGCACTGACCGCACGCGTCGCCGCACTCGACCGCGAGCGGCTCGCCGCGCAGCCGCGCGGCCGCAACTCCGGCAGCACCTTCAAGAACCCGCCCGGCGACCACGCCTGGCGCCTCATCGACGCCGTTGGCCTGCGAGGGCACCGCATCGGCAACGCGCGGATCAGCGAGAAGCACGCCAACTTCTTCGAGAACCTGGGCGGCGCGACCGCCGCCGAGGTGTACGCGCTGATGGAGGAGGCGCGGCGGCGGGTGAAGGAGCAGTTCGGCATCGAGTTGGAGAACGAGGTGGAGCTGGTGGGCGAGGGCTTCGCATGAGCGACCGCATGCGGCTCGGCGTCGTCTTCGGCGGGCGCTCGGCCGAGCACGAGGTGAGCGTCGTCTCCGCGATGGACCTGCTGGAGGCGGCCGACCCGGGCCGCTTCGAGACGGTGCCATTCGGCGTCACGCGCGACGGCCGCTGGCTGACGCCGGATGAGACGCGCGCGCAGCTCGGCCGCGACGAGCCGCTGTTCTCGAAGCGCATCGCCGCCGACGTGCCGCCGCTGGTGCAGCGGCACGACGTGCTGGACGCGCTGCGTTCGGTCGACGTCGTCTTCCCGCTGGTGCACGGCGTCAACGGCGAGGACGGCACGCTCCAGGGGATGCTGGAGATGTTCGGCATCCCGTACGCCGGCTGCGGTGTCACGGCCAGCGCCGTGGGGATGGACAAGGCGATCCAGAAGCAACTGTTCCTGCGCGCCGGACTGGACGTCGCGCGGCATATGACGCTGCTCGAACACGAGTGGAGCGCCGACGAAGACGCCGTCGCGCGCGGCATCGAGTCCGCGCTGGGGTATCCGGCATTCGTCAAGCCATCGAACGGTGGCAGCAGCATCGGCGTCAGCAAGGTGCGCTCCCGAGAGGACTTGCCGGACGCCATGCGGGCCGCCTTCGGGCTGGACCGCAAGGTGCTGGTGGAGGAGGCCGTGCGCGGCCGCGAGGTCGACTGCGGCGTGCTGGGCAACGACATCCCGCAGGCGTCGCCGGTCGGAGAGGTCGTCGCGAGCGGCGAGTTCTACGACTACAGCGCGAAGTACCTCGACGACAGCGCGCGCATCGTCGCCCCGGCCGACCTGCCGGAGACGGCGTCCGAGGCCGTGCGCGAGTCCGCCGTGCGCGCGTTCCGGGCGATCGACGGCGCCGGCTTCGCCCGCGTCGACTTCTTCCTCACGGAGGACCAGCGGCCGGTGGTGAACGAGATCAACACGCTGCCGGGATTCCGGCCTGTGAGCATGTTCGCGCGGCTGTGGTCCGCGGCGGGCGTGCCGTACCGCGAGCTGATCAACCGCATCGTCGACCTGGCGCTGGAACGCTTCCGCGACAAGGAGAGGCGCAATGGCTAACGGTGCGCGCAAGTGGCCGTACAAGCCGGCGCAGAAGCTGCGCGCGCGGCGCGTCCTGCGCGTGCGGGAAGACGAGGCGCCGCGCGGCGTCCAGCGGCCGGACGACGACCCGCCGCGTCCCTGGATCACGCCCCGGCAAGCGCGGCTGATCCTCGCCGTCGCCGCCGCCTGTGCGGTGGGGATGTTCGCGGCCTGGGCGTACCAGTCGCCGTACCTCACGGTGCAGCACGTCACGGTGCGCGGCACCATCTCCCTCTCGCCCGACCAGGTGCGCGAGGCTGCCGCCATCGAAGGCGACAGCACCTTCACGCTCGATGCGGACGGCGCCGAGCGGCGCATCCTCGCGCTCGAGGGTGTGCGCACGGCCGAGGTGGAGAAGACGAGCTGGAACTCCGTGACCATCACCATCGACGAGCGTGTCGCGTGGGGCTCCTGGCGGATCAACGGCGTCGACGTGCCGATTGACCGGGAGGGCTACGTGCTGGCCGGCGCGCCCGCCGCGCCGGGCCTGCCCGTGATCGTCGAGGTGGAGCCGCAGCGCGCCGTGAACGTCGGCGACCGGCTGGACCCCGGCGCCGTCGACATCGCCGCGCGCGTCGTCGCGGAGGCCGACACGGCGTTCGGGCGGCAAGTCATGGCGCTGCTGTACCGCCGCGACGCGGGCCTGACGGTCGTGATGACCGGCGCCGACGTCGACGACCCGCCGCTGTGGGTGACGTTCGGCGATTCGCGCGACTACGACTTCAAGGTGGCGACGCTCTACGTGTTGATGGAACGCGCACGTCAATCGGGCGAAGAGATGGCCGCCGTCGACCTCCGGTTCGGCGACAGGGTGGCCTACCAGTGAGAGCAGGGAGGCAGGCCGCATGACACCAGGACAGATGCGACCGACCGCAGGGAGGGCACCATGAGCCGCGGAGGCACCTTCGCTTCGATCGACATCGGCACGACGAAGATCTGCACCGTGGTCGGGGAGGCGACCGGTGAGGGCGCGATGCGCATCCTCGGCGTCGGTGTCGCGGCGTCGGACGGGCTGGCGCGCGGGATGGTGGACAACATCCGCGACGCCACGGAGGCGATCCGCACCTCGGTCGAGAAGGCGGAGAAGTCGTCCGGGACGCGCATTCTCTCGGCGCACGTCGGCATCGCCGGCGCACACATCGGCTGCCTGAACAACCGGGGCATCGTCGCCATCCCGGACCGCTCGCGGCCGATCATGCCGGACGACGTGGCGCGCGTGCTCGATGGAGCGCGCGTCGTCAGCATCCCCACGAACCGTGAGATCCTCCACGTCATCCCGCGCTACTACGTCGTCGACGGCCAGGACCACATCAGCGACCCCGTCGGCATGTACGGGACGCGGCTCGATGTCGAGACGCACATCGTCACCGGCATCGACGCGGCCATCCAGAACGTGAACAAGTGCGTTGAGGGCGCAGGCGTGCAGGTCGACGGCCTGATCCTCGAGCCGCTGGCGAGCGCTGAGGCCGTGCTGGACGAGGAGGAGAAGGAGCAGGGCGTCGTCCTCGCCGACATCGGCGGCGGCACGACAGACATCGCCCTCTTCATCGATGGCAGCGTCTACCACACGGCCGTCTTACCGGTCGGCGGCAACCACATCACGAAGGACATCGTCATCGGGCTGCGGGCGCCGCACCAGGCGGCGGAGGACGCGAAGCGCAGGTGGGGCCACGCGATCCCGAGCATGGTCGACGCGTCCGAGGAGATCACGCTGGAGGCGTTCGGCGCGGAGGGCCAGAAGACGGAGCTGCGGCGGCGCCTCTGCGAGATCATCCAGGCCCGCGCGGAGGAGATCCTCGAGATGACGATGGCCGAGGTGAAGCGCGCCGTCAGCGACGACATCGTCTCCGCCGGCATCGTGCTGACGGGCGGGACGGCGAAGCTCGCCGGCATCGACATCCTGGCCGAACAGGTGACCGGGTTGCCCGCGCGCATCGGGCAGCCGCGCAACCTGCAGGGACTCACCGACATGCTCGCGGACCCCGCGTACTCGACGAGCGTGGGGCTGCTGCAGTGGGCGGTGCACGAGGCGGAGGCGAGCATGTGGCACCGTCCGGCGACGGCGTCGCTGGACCTGGGCGGCGTCTGGCGCCGCCTCGGGAACTGGGCGCGCGTGCTCCTGCCGCAGTGAGACGAGACGGGGGCGCTGGCACAGGCATGGCGAGAGGATCGCGAACGGAGGCGCAGGGACGGATGAAGGCAGAGATGCGAGCGAGTGGACGCGCACCGGCGCAGCCGGCGGCCCGCCCGCGGCGCACCGGCACAAGGAGGACGGATGCCCGAAACCTTTAGCGACATCGGCGGCGAGATCCCGCCACGCGTGCATGACTCGCCGCCGCCGGAACGCGCAGCGCCGCCGCGTGAGTACCGGCAGTCGGTGATGTTCGAAGAAGAGATCGCGGCGATGGAAGCGGAGCGGCGGGCGGAGAAGCGAAGGGAGACGCGCATGAGCAAGGGCTACGCATACGCAGACGGGCTGCCGCCGATCAAGGTCATCGGCGTCGGCGGCGGCGGCTGCAACGCCGTGAACCGCATGATCGCGGAGCACATCCCCGGCGTGCAGTTCGTCGCCGTCAACACGGACGCGCAGGCGCTGCAGAACTCGCCGGCGGAGATGAAGATCAGGATCGGCGACAAGCTGACGAAGGGGCTCGGCGTGGGCGGCGACCCGGCGCGTGGCCTCCGCGCCGCCGAGGAGTCGCGCGAGGAGCTGCTCGAGTCGCTCCGCGGGGCCGAGATGGTGTTCGTCACCTCCGGCATGGGCGGCGGCACCGGCACGGGCGCCTCGCCGATCGTCGCCGAGGTGGCGCGCGAGGCAGGCGCGCTGACCATCGGCGTGGTCACGAAGCCGTTCTCGTTCGAGGGCGCGAAGCGGCGCCAGCAGGCCGACGAGGGCATCCGCCGCCTCCAGGAGAAGGTCGATACGCTCATCGTCATCCCCAACGACCGCCTGCTCGAGATCTGCGACGAGAAGGCCACGGTTGAGGACGCCTTCCGCACGGCCGACGACGTCCTGCTGCAGGGCATCCGCGGCATCAGTGAGATCATCACGCTGCCCGGCGAGATCAACCTCGACTTCGCCGACGTGCGCAAGATCATGTCGGAGGCCGGTCCGGCGCTGATGGCGATCGGCACCGGCACGGGCGCGAACCGCGCCGAGGACGCCGCGCGCGCCGCCATCGCCTCGCCGCTGCTGGACGTGTCGATCGATGGCGCTCGCGGCGTGCTGTTCAACATCACCGGCGGCAAGGACCTGGGCCTGCGCGAGATCAACCGCGCGGCGGAGATCATCGCGTCGGTCGTCGACCCGGAGGCGGAGATCATCTTCGGCACGGCCATCGACCCGCGCCTGGGCGACGAGGTGCAGATCACGCTCATCGCGACGGGCTTCGAGCAGGGGCAGCGCGACGATGTGCCGCTGATGTACCGCAAGCAGCCGTACGACGGGGACGCGAGCGGCGACGATGCGCCGCCGGCGCCGCCCGCGCGTCCCGCCCGCGTCGCCGCGCAGCCCGCGGCCGCGGACGACCCACTCGAGCTGCCAGCGTTCTTGCGTCGGACCGTGGCGACGCGCTGAGGGACGCTGACGCGTTGCATGAGGAAAGGAGGGTTCGTCTAGCCAGCAGCCTGGAGTAGAGGTGCTCCAGGACTTTCCCCCACCAGGGAAAGCAAGGGCCGTGAGCTGCGGATTGGGAGATGTCGCAGCTCACGGCCAACCCATCTGCGAACCACAATCATAGATCGCCGCCCGGGAGGGCACGCAACTGCGCACGACGCTCCGCCTTGCTACGAGGCGGCGGCGAAGTAGT
Organism: Dehalococcoidia bacterium; assembly: GCA_035583735.1. Taxonomy (GTDB): domain Bacteria; phylum Chloroflexota; class Dehalococcoidia; order DSTF01; family JACRBR01; genus DATMAH01. Next base: position 6,546 of record DATMAH010000017.1, on the reverse strand, counting down.
CCCGTACGGACTCCACGTCGGCCGCGATGGCCGTCTTCAGCTCGTCGATCGAGCCGAACTTCTCCTCGCCCCGCAGCCGGTGCAGGATCTCGATGCGTAGCTCGCGGCCGTACAGGTCGCCCTCGAAGTCGAGCAGGTGCGTCTCGACCGCGACGCGCTCGTTCTCGAACGTGGGCTTGATGCCGATGTTCGTGGCGCCGGGGTAGACCGCCCCGCCGACGTGCGCGCGCGTGACGTAGACGCCGTACGCGGGCAGCGCGCGGTCGGGTGTGACGGCGATGTTCGCCGTCGGGAAGCCGATGGTGCGGCCGCGCTCCGCGCCACGCACGACCGGGCCGCGCAGCGAGTACGGCCGGCCCAGCAGCCGCGCCACCAGCTCCATCTGCCCGTCGGCCAGCGCCCTGCGGATCGCCGTGGCGCTCACCCGCCCCTCGTCCGCTTCGAGCCGGGACGCCAGCACCTCCATTTCGAAGCCCAGCTCCTCGGCGATCTGGGCGACACGCCCCGGCGTGCCCTCGCGGCCCCGGCCGAAGGCGTTGTCCGGCCCCATGAGGAGGTAGTGCGTGTTCAGCGTCTCGTGCAGGAGCTGGATGAAGTCGAACGCCGACAGCTCCGCCACCTCCGACGTGAACGTGAGCGGCGCGACGAAGTCGAGGCCGGTCGCGCGCAGCAGCTCGATCCGCTCCTCCAGGCTCGTGAGGTAGGCGATGCGGACGTCCGGCCGCAGCACCTGCACCGGTGACGGATGCAGCGTGACGACGCCCGCCGCCAGGCCCCGCGCGTGCGCCCGGCCGAGCAGCTCGTCGACCAGGAAGCGGTGGCCGCGGTGCACGCCGTCGAAGACGCCGATCGTGATCGCCGACCGGCGGCCCGGGGCGTAGCGGGTCAGCTCTTCGCGGGCGAGCAGCATGGCCGAAGCCTACCGGCTGCGCTGCCGTCGTTACAGGCGGCGGTGGCGGGGCGGGCGGCCGGTTCTGCTACCATGGGGCGCACCCGTTGCCGTGTCAGGAGCGCGCACATTGCTGGACACCGAGTATCACCTCGATTACGACGCCGTCTTCCGCACCATCCGCACTGCCGATGTCGTGACGGTGCGCTTCGCCACCGTGCCGATGCGGCTGCTTATCGATAACCGCACCAGCGGTATCGATGGGCCGATGGTCAAGGTTGTGCCCCGCGCCGCCAGCGTCGAGGAGCGCTTCAAGAGCCTGAAGCAGCTCCGCCCGCGCTTCCGCCTGCCGAAGAAGATCAGCGCCATCTGGTGGCCCCGCATGGTGGAGAGCCTCGTCGAGAAGGGCGTCTGGGCGGCGATCGCCGAGCGTGTGGCCGAGACCGGCTGGGATATGGAGGCCGAATTGGACTCCGTGCTGGCCGAACTGCGGCGTCTCGAGCGCCTGGAGATCATCAACGCGATCGAGGGCGAAGGCTACAAGAACGTCTGGCCGGCCGCCCGGTAGATTCGTGGAACGAGCGCGCTTCATCTCGCTCGTGCGGAAGGCGCTGCGCGACCTCCCCGAGCCCTTCCGAAGCCACGCGAAGTCCGTCGATATCGTCGTCAAGCGCCGCCCGACGCCGTCTGACATCGAGGAGGCGGGGCTGGCGCCCGGCGAGTCGATGTACGGCTTCTACCGCGGCATCCCGCTCACGCAGCGGGATAGCGGCTACAACCTCGTCGCGCCGGACATCATCGACATCTACCAGGAGCCGCTGGAGGAGGACTTTCCGGACGAGGCGGAGCTCGTCGAGGAGATCCGCACGACCGTGCTGCACGAGCTGGGGCACTTCTTCGGGATCGATGACGACAGGCTCGAGGAGCTGGGGCGTGGGTGACGCAGTATGTCAAGCCGATGCGCCGTTTAGTGCGCAAGTTAGGTGTACACGCAACATGATTCGCGTTGACGGCCCGAAGGCCCTTCCGTATAGTCCCACCGACCAACCCCGCTGGTCGCGGAATCTGCGGCGAACTTGATGTCCGAACTCGGCAAGAGCTTATCCCAGGCGAGGGTCGCCCGCGGTCTGACGCTGGAGGACTGCGAGCGCGATACCCGCATCTCGAAGCGGTACCTGGACGCCCTGGAGCGCGAAGACTGGCGCATCTTCCCGGCGCCGGTCTACAGCCGCGCCTTCCTGCGCACGTACGCGCAGTACCTGGGCCTGAACCCGGCCGACTTGATGCGCCAGTACCAGGCACAGACGGAGGAGCCGCAGCCGGTCGTGAAGCCGCTACCGGAGATCCCGACGGCGCCGGCGACGGGGTCGATCAACTGGGCGCTGGCGGCGGGCGTGGCTGTGCTGGTGCTGATCGCCGGCGCCTTTCTCTACATAAGCAGCCAGGCGGGCGGGGGCGGCGATGACGACGGCGTGACCGCGGCGCCGACGACGCCCGCCGTCGAGGGACAGGGCGGCGGCATTCAGGACCCGGCAGTCGGCCGGCCCGTGGGCGAGATCGAGGAAGGTGTCGTGCCGGACCTGAGGGACGTGCGCGTGGACGACGCCATCGCCGCGCTGCGGCAGGCCGGTTTGCAGTACCTGATCGTCGAGACGGACGCGGCCGCCGGGACACCGGGCGTCGTCGCCGAGCAGGACCCGGCGCCAGGCACGGACGCCGGTGGCGATACGTCCGTGACGCTGGTCGTGCCCGCGCCGTAGGCGTCGTGCGGCGTGTGGCTTGGGTCGTGGGCCGCGCGTGAGTAGCAGGGGCAGGCGTCGCCAGGCACTCCTCAACAACCCACCAACCAACAACCCACCAACGCAACCACACGCGCCTCACCACGCACGACCCACGCCCCCTGCTACCATGACCGCATGCGGTATCACATCGTCACGCTGGGGTGCGCGAAGAACGTCGCCGATAGCGAGCGCATCGCGCGCGTGCTGGGCGAGGGCGCGCACGCCGAGGTGGGGGAGCCCGCGCACGCCGACGTCGTCATCGTCAACACGTGCGGCTTCATCGACGCATCGAAGGAGGAGTCGGTCAGCACGGTGCTGGAGCTGGCGGCGAACAAGCGCCCCGGCCAGCGGCTGGTCGTCGCCGGCTGCCTGACGGCGCTGCACGGCGAGGAGCTGCGCGCGGAGATCCCGCAGATCGATGCCGTGTTCGGCGCTGAAGACTGGACCGGCATCGGTGCGTACGCCCGGACGGTCGAACCGGTGACGCTGGCCGAGCCGCCGTTCCACATCCCGGAGACCCCGCCGCCGCTCGCACGGTCGCCCCGTCCGAGCGCGTATCTCAAGATCTCCGATGGCTGCAACGCCCCCTGCACCTTCTGCATCATCCCGAAGATGAAGGGCAAGCTGCACAGCACACCCGCCGACCAGATCGTCGCTGAGGCGCGGCGGCTGGCCGGCGAGGGCGTGCGCGAGATCGTGCTCGTCGCGCAGGACAGCACCGACTACGGACGCGACCTCGGGCTGCGCGACGGCCTGCCGGAGCTGCTCGAGCGGCTGTCGGGCGCGGTGCCGGACGTCCCGTGGATCCGCATCATGTACGCCTACCCCGGCCACGTGACGAAGCGCCTCGCCGAGACGATGGCCCGCCTCCCGAACGTGGTGCCGTACATCGACATCCCGCTGCAGCATGCGTCCGAGACGGTACTCCGCCGCATGCGCCGCCCGAGCAACACGCGCATGGTGCGGGAGATGTTCGAGACGCTGCGCGAGGCGATGCCGGACATCGCCATCCGCACGACGTTCATCGTCGGCTATCCGGGCGAGACGGAGGCGGAGTTCAACGAGCTGCTGGCGTTCGTGCGAGAGATGGCGTTCGACCGCGTCGGCTGCTTCACATTCTCGCCGCAGGCGGAGTCGCCCGCCGCGCACGAGCCGGACCAGGTGCCCGAGAAGGTGAAACGTCGCCGCCAGCGCCAGCTCATGGAGGTGGCGCAGCAGGTGTCGCTGATCAAGAACAGGGCGATGGTCGGGCGCGAGATCGACGTGCTGGTGGAGTCGTCCAGGGCGGAGGATGAAGACGGCCGCGAGCTGCCGTTCGTCGTCGGGCGCTCGTACCGTGACGCGCCGGAGGTCGATGGCGTCGTGCTGCTGCAGGGCGCGTCCGCGCCGGGCCAGATGGTGCGCGCGCGCGTGACGCAGGCGCTCGCGTACGACGTCGTCGCGGAGCCGCTGCCGGTCGCGGCGGGCGCATAGCGGCCGTTCGCCTCACGCCTCGTCGAGCGTGATCACGTCGTCGTAGACGTCGATGATCTCGGCGTCGAGGCGGGAGGTCTCGACGAACGAGACGATCTCGCGCAGCACCTCGTCGCAGTGGCGGCCGGAGTTCGAGACGACGGCGACGCCGATCGTGGCGACCTGCCACGCGTCGTTGTCGGCCACCTCTGCCACCGATGCCTGGAACTTGTTGCGGATGCGCTGGGCCACGCTGCGCACGACCTGCCGCTTGTCCTTCAGCGACGCCGCTTCCGGCAGCCGCAGGGTGATGCGGAGCACACCGACGTTCAGATCGCCGCCTCTTCCTCGGACTGCTCCGGCTCCTCGAACCGCGGCAGGGGCGGCAGGTCCTCGGGCTTCTCGAGGCCGAAGTACTCCAGGAACTTGACCGTGGTGCCGAAGAGCGCCGGCCGTCCGACGAGCGGCGCGCGGCCGACCTCCTCGATGAGCCCGCGCGCCTGCAGGGTGCGGATCGGGCCGTCGCAGTCTACGCCGCGCACCGCCTCGATGGCCGGGCGCGTGATCGGCTGGCGATAGGCGATGATGGCGAGCGTCTCCAGCGAGGCGTTCGTCAGCGGGGGATGCTCCAGTCCCAGGAAACGCTCGACGTATGCGGCCGTCTCCGGCGCCGACACGAGCTGGACGAGGTCGCCGTCCCGCTGCAGGCGCACGCCGCGCTCGCGCACGGACTCCGCCAGCGTCTCCAGCGCGGCGTTGACATCGGCCTTCGGCGCGTTGACGGTGCGTGAGAGCGCCGCCACGTCGATGGGGGCGTCCGCGACGAAGAGCACGGCCTCGAGGACGTTGGGGAGCTGCTCGCGCGCCGGCGGCTCGATGAGCCGCGGCTTGCGCCGCTTGATCTTCGTCACGTTTGGCTCGTTGTCGGCCTGCTGCTCCGCGTCACTCATCCTCAGTCCTCGTGTACCGGCTTCTCCCAACCCGTGATCTCGCGCGTCGGCGATTCGGACGGCCGTGCGTGCAGCCTCAGCTCCCGGTAGTGCAGGCGCGCGCGCGGCCGCGCTGTCAGCCCGATGCCCATGCGCTCTTCGACCAGCACGTGCGCGCGCCTGCACGCCTCATCGGCCGTATCCGCCAGGTCCGCGCCGGCGTCGACGTGGAGGTCGAGCACGATGTCGACCTTCTTGCCGTGGCGCGTCACCAGCGCGCTGCAGCCGGCGACGTGCGGCACCGCCTGCACCTCCGCCTTGATGCGCTCGGCGATCTGCGCGGTGCTGATCACCGCCTCGCCCGACTTCACGTTCCGCACGCGCATCTTCTGGGCGTCGGGCGGCGTGAGCTCGACGACGATGAGCGTGAGCAGCGCCAGGATGACGACGGCGGCGCCCAGCGACAGCACGAGACGGCCGTCGTCGGTGTTGTGGTCGCGCAGCCAGCCGGCGAAGTCCTCCACGCGCGCGATCGCATCGTCCGGCTGCCACCAGGCCAGCGCGACGACCACGCCGGCGGCCGCGATCAGCGCCATCGCGAGCCCGACGATGGCGAGACGGTTGGCCTGGTCGAAGGGATCGTCGCTCATGCGTCACCCATGCGGTCCAACGCGAGGCTGCCGGAGCGCATGATAGCGCGGCGATCGATCGGCGTCAGTCGGCGCGCGGCGTGACAGATCCGGCCGTGGCGCGCGGGGTCAACTGCAGGCGCTGAAGCCGCAGACGGGACAGGTCACGCAGCCCTCGGCGTGGACGAGGGGCCCGCCGCAGTCCGGGCAGTTGCGGGCGCGGGGGACGACGAGGGTGCGGATGCGGACGGTCCTGGTCATGGCGCCTCCGTACAAATGTTCTGTACGACGGCGAGAGTGTAGAACAGATGTGCGAACGATGTCAAGTCTCCGCGCGCCCCGCGGTGGCACGGACGCGATAGCCTCTCGGGATGAGAGTGCTGGTGGCGCCGCAGGAGTACAAGGGGTCGCTGACCGCCACCGAGGCGGCCCGCATCATCTCGGAGGGCGTGCGCGCGGCGCTGCCGGGCGCGGACGTTGCGGCGGCGCCGGTCTCGGACGGCGGCCCGGGCCTCCTCGACGTCGTGCTGGGGACGGCGGGCGCGAAGCCGATGACGGCGCGCGTCCACGATCCGCTCGGCCGCCCCATCGATGCGGCGTGGGCGCTACTCCCCGATGGCGTCGGCGTTATCGAGATGGCGGCGGCGTCCGGCCTGGCGCTGGTCGCGGCCGCGGAGCGCCGCCCCCTCGAGGCCAGCACCTACGGCACCGGTGAGCTGATTGGCGCTGCGCTCGACCAGGGATGCCGCGAGCTGGTCGTCGGCGCCGGCGGCAGCGCGACAACCGACGCCGGCGCCGGGGCGCTGCAGGCGCTGGGCATCCGGTTGCTGGATGCGGTGGGCGACGGCCTGCCTCCCGGCGGTGGC
>DATMAH010000016.1:0-2113 GCA_035583735.1 Dehalococcoidia bacterium | reverse complement strand
CGGGCGCGCGGGCCCGCCGCGCTTGGGTGCGCGGCCGCGGCGGCGGTCCTCGCTCACCGCGGCGTCAGTCCCCGATCTCGAGCGAGGCGTACTCGCCGTGCCGGACGGCGGACACCTTCAGCAGCGCGCGCAGGGCCTGGGCGATGCGGCCGCTCTTGCCGATCACGCGGCCGTAGTCGTCCTCGGCGACCTCCAGCCGCACGATGACGCGCCCGCGCTCCTCTTCCTCCCACACCTTCACCTGGTCCGGGTGGTCGACGAGCTTCTTCGCGATGAACTCGATCAGCTCCCCCATCTCGGAGGGCCGTGTGGCTTCGGTGCTCTGCTCTTCGGTAGTCAGTGCCGTCGCTCCAACTCGAAACGGGCAGCCGGCGGCCGGCGTTATTCGGCCGCCGCTTCCTCTGCCGCGGGCTCTTCGGCTGCCGCCTGAGGCGCCGGTCCGGCCGCCGCCGGCGCGGCCGCAGCCTGGGGCTGCGCCTGTTCCTTCTTCGGGCGCGGCTTGTGCACCGGCGCCGGGACGATGCCCCGCGAGGCGAGGATGTGCACCGCGCGGTCCGACGGCACGGCGCCCTTCGACAGCCACTCGCGCGCGCGGTCTTCGTCGACCGTGATCGTCGCCGGCTGCGTCAGCGGGTTGTACGTGCCGATCGTCTCGATGAAGGCGCCGTCGCGCGGCGCGCGCGAGTCGGCGACGACGAGACGGTAGTGTGGCTGCTTCTTCTTGCCTGTGCGGCGTAACCGTATTCTCAGCACTCTGCCTATCTTCCTCCAAGTCCCCCGAAGAGGTTCATAAATCCCGAGCGGTTGGAGGCGAACTGCTGCATGATCTTCTTCGCCTCCTTCCACTGGTTCAGCAATTGGTTCACTTCCTGCGGTGTCGTGCCGCTGCCGCGGGCGATGCGCTTGCGGCGGCTGCCGTTGATGATCTCGGGGCGCCTGCGCTCCTCGGGCGTCATGGAGTATACGACAGCCTCGGCCTTCTTCCAGAAGCTGTCGTCGAACGATTCCACGTTCATCTGCCGCTTGATCTGGCCCATGCCCGGCAGCATGTCCACGAGCTGGTTCAGCGGCCCCATCTTCTTGATGCGCTGGAACTGCTGGATGAAGTCGTTCAGGTCCAGGTCCCGGCGCTTCATCTTCTTCTCGAGCGCCTGGACGTCGTCCTCGGAGATGGCCTCCTTCGCCTTCTCGATGAGGCTCACCATGTCGCCCATCCCCAGGATGCGCGAGGCGATGCGGTCCGGGTGGAACGGTTCGAGCGCGTCCGGCTTCTCGCCCGTGCCGATGAACTTGATCGGCAGGCCGGTGACGGCGCGGATCGAGAGGATGGCGCCGCCACGCGCGTCGCCGTCCATCTTGGAGACGATGATGCCGGTGACGTTGAGGTGCGCGTGGAACTCCTGCGCGACGTTCACGGCCTCCTGGCCGGTCATCGCGTCGACGACGAGGATCGTCTCGTCCGGCGAGAGCGACGTGCTCATCGCGGCGATCTCGTCCATCAGCTCGCCGTCGATGGTCGAGCGGCCGGCGGTGTCGACGAGGACGACGCTGGCGCCCTGCCGCTTCGCCTCCGCCAGCGATCCCTCGCAGATCTGCGGGAGCGTCGCGCCGTCGCTCCCGCTGAAGACGGGCATGCTGAGCTGGCGCGCCAGCGCCTTGAGCTGCTCGCCCGCCGCCATGCGGTACGGGTCCGCGGCGACCAGCAGCGGCTTCTGTCCCTGCTTGCGAAGGTGCAACGCGAGCTTCGCCGTGGTGGTCGTCTTCCCGGAGCCTTTCAGCCCCACCATCATGATCACCGTGGGCGACTTCGACGCCATCTGCAGGCCGGTGTGACTGCCGCCCAGCGTGCTCACCAGCTCCTCGTTGACGATGGCGATCACCTGCTGCGGGCCGCTCAGGCTCTGCAGCACCTCGGCGCCGAGCGCCCGCTCGCGCACGTTAGCGATGAACTGGCGCACGACCTTGAAGTTGACGTCAGCCTCGAGGAGGGCGATCCGCACCTCGCGCATCGCCTCGTCGAGGTCCTTCTCGGTGACCGTCCCGCGGGAGCCCATGCGGGAGAAGACGCCGGTCAGCTTGTCTGAGAGGGCTTCGAACATGGCGGGTGCATTCT
>DATMAH010000015.1:0-7418 GCA_035583735.1 Dehalococcoidia bacterium | reverse complement strand
CCGCGGCCGTGGGACCTTCGCCAGCCGAAGGGCCGCCGAAGCGCATGTCCAGCGGCGTGTCGGTGCGGAAGCTGAACCCTTCACCCTCCGCGAGCTGGTCCGACGAGAGGCCGAGGTCGAGCAGCACCCCGTTGACCGGCGCGAACTCGAGCCGGCGGCACACCTCGCCGACATCGCGGAAGTTCGCGTTCACCAGCCGGTAGCTGCCGCCGAAGCGCGGCGCCAGCCGCTCCTCAGTGCGCGCGATCGCCTCAGGCGACGCATCGATCCCCACGAGCGAGCCACCAGGCTGCGACCGCTCCAGGATCGCCTCCGCGTGCCCGCCGCCGCCGACGGTGCAGTCCACGTAGCGTCCGCCCGGGCGCACGTCCAGCGCCGCCAGCACCTCCGCCACCATCACCGCCACGTGCGCCGTCGTCACGTCACCTACTCCCGCGGCTCCAGCGACTCGAGCGTCGACTCGAGCGATTCGTCGACGCGCGCCAGCTCGGCCTCGAATGTCTCCGGCTTCCAGATCTCCATGCACTCCCCGGCGCCGATGACGAGCACCTTGCCGGTCAGCCCGGCGTACTCGCGAAGCGGCGCGGGAATCAGCACGCGGTTCTGCTTGTCCAGCTCCGTCGGATAGGACCGGGAGAAGAACGACCAGCGCAGCGTCTTCCCCTTGCGCCGCAGCGCCGACTCGGCCGTCAGCTCCTGCGCGTGCTTCTCGAACTCTGTCCGCGTCCAGAGCCGCAGGCAGCGGTCCGGGGAACCCTGGCTGAGCACGATCCCGTCCTTGAAGGCGTCGCGATATGGAGGCGGGAGGGGAACCCTCCCACGCTCGTCCATCGCGTAGTCGTACGTGCCGAGAAAGAGCACGGAACCTGACGTCCTGCCTTGTGCCCATCGAATCCATTCGGGAGCCAGTGCTTCCCACGAACTCCCCTAATTTACCACTCGACCAGCCTCTGTCAAGCGCTTACACAGAACTTGTTCCCACTTTCTTCCACATCCCCCCGCGTCCCACACACTGGCACGGTTCACGTTCCCACCCGGCTCGCTTTGCTTATGTCATGCATGCCGACCGCCGGCCCGCGGCCCTATGCCCACGAGCGAACGGGGGACGCGCCGCCGTGCGCCCGGCCGCAGGCCGCACGTCGCGCCCACCGCCATGCACGGACGACGCACCCGTCCCACCACACACCACACACGACACACGACAACACGACACACAACACACGGCACGGTACGATTCGCCGCATGATGCGCGTCGGCATCCTCACCGTCAGCGACCGCGGCGCACGCGGCGAACGCGAAGACACGAGCGGCCCGGCGATCGCCGCGCTCCTCGTGGACAAGGGCGGCGAGATCGCCGTCACGGCCGTCGTCCCGGACGAGCGCCAGGAGATCGCGGCGACGCTGCGCTGGTGGTGCGACGAGCGCCACCTCGACCTCATCGTCACCACCGGCGGCACCGGGCTGGCGCTGCGCGACATCACGCCTGAGGCCACGCTCGATATCGCCGACCGCGTCGCGCCCGGCATCGCCGAGGCGATGCGCGCCGAGGGCCTGCGCCACACGCCGCGCGCGATGCTCAGCCGCGCCGTCGCTGTCGTGCGCGGGCGTACCCTCATCATCAACGTGCCCGGCAGCGAGAAGGGCGCGCGAGAGAGCCTCGGCGCCGTCATCGACGTGCTGCCGCACGCCGTCGAGCTGCTGCAGGGTGAGACCGAGCACCGCGGACACTGAGCCTCATCGCGTCGCAGCCCCCCCGCGCACCGCACCAGAGCGGCGAAGCGGAGCTCACGACGATCGTCACATCGTCATTACCCAAACGGCTCTCCCCGGCCTTCGCGCACGCGCCTAGACTGACAGCAGACACCCACTCCAGGAGGACACCATGGCAGGCAACGGCAGCACGCGGACACTCACCCGGCGCACACCCATTCACGAAGTCGACGATCTGTACGAGTCCGTCCGGGACCTCGTCGAGTCCACGCTTCCCGGCCGCTTCCGGCGCCGGCTGCTGGGGCCCGCGGAGCCGGCCATCGACATGTTCGAACGTGACGGCAACGTCGTCGTCAAGGCGGAGATGCCGGGCATTCCGCCGGAGAACATCGATGTGTCGGTCTCCGGCAACGAACTTCGCATCAGCGGCGAGCGGTCCGAAGAGAAGGAGGTGAAGGAGCAAGACTACTACCACTGCGAGCGCCAGGTCGGCCGCGTCTTCCGCTCCGTCCTCCTGCCTGATGGCTGCGACGCAGAAGCGGTGCAGGCGACGGCGAAGGACGGCGTCATCGAGGTCGTCATCCCTCGCAAGGCGGCCGCGTCGACCCGGAAGATCGAAGTGAAGGCCTCGTAGGGGCTGAGGCACACCCACATGGCGCCGCGCGCGCGGCGGCGCCACATAACATAATTCTGGCGCTTTCACAGACTGCCGGCTTCTGGTCTATACTCGGGGCTGACTCACACCACTCCCTACATGCGACGCGGCTCGGCGGGGGGCACTGTGTCGCGTGCATGTGCCATACCGCGCGCCACGCCAACGGCAGGAGACGCTGCGCATGTCCGCACGCACGCTCGTCGGCACCGGGTTCCTGGCCATCGCCGCTATCGCGCTGATGCTGGCTGGCCAGCTCGCCCTGCTGGACCCCGTGGAGAACGTCACGCTCAACGTCACCGCTCCCGTCCAGTCCGTGCTGCGCGACGTGACGGACCCGCTCGCCGACTGGGTGAACAACGTGACCGACGCCGGTGCGCTCTCCGCGGAGAACCGGCGCCTGCGCGCCGAGAACGAGCGTCTCACGAACGACCTCGCGCGCCTGCGCGAGCAGGGGATCGCCGGCCAGCAGACGGCCGCGCTCGACGCCGTCCGCGCGCAATTCCCCGAGGAGACGTTCTTTGCCGCCTCTGTCGTGGGCCGGGACTCCAGCAACCTGCGCCAGCTCATCGCCATCGACGCCGGCCGCGGCGACGGCGTGCGCGAGGGCATGATCGTCGTCAGCGAAGGACGGAGCCTCGTCGGCACGATCACCAAGGTGCTCGACGACTACTCCTGGGTGATGCTCATCACCGACCCCAAGAGCGCGGTCAGCGCCATGGTGCAGGAGTCACGGGCACAGGGCGTCGTCGCGGGCAACTACGACGGCTCGCTGAACATGGAGTTCGTCGGCCAGGGCGCGGCAGTGAAGGAAGGCGATTTCGTCATCACGTCCGGTCTCGGCGGCGGCTTCCCGCCGGGCGTCACCATCGGCCGCGTGTCCGACGTGGAGACGCGCGAGCAAGACCTCTTCCAGCGCGTGACGGTCGACCGGCTGGCCAGCCTCTCGAATCTCGAGCGCGTGCTGGTGCAGACGAGCTTCCAGCCGACGACCCTGGAGACGCCCTGATGCGATACGTCGCTGGCGCCCTCATCGCCTTCCTCCTCGCCATCGTACAGGCGTCATCGGTCGAGCAGTTCCACATCCTGGGCGTGACGCCGAATCTCATGCTGGTGTTTCTCGTGTCGTGGCTGGTCGTCCGCGGCGTCGACGACGCGCTGCCGATGATCGGCGTCTCGGCGGTGACGCTGGGACTCGTCGGGATGCAGGACCCTGGGCTGGTGCTGCTGGCGATGGTGCCGCTGGCGCTGCTTGGGCTGGTACGGGAGATGCACGTCATCCACAGCGAGACGCTGCTCGTGCTGGCGCTCGTCGCGTCCGCCTCGGCCGCGTACGAAACCGTGCTGCTCGGTGGCATCGTCGTCAGCGAGCTGGGCGGCGACGTGCTGCTGGGGATGCGCAGCCTCGTCGTGCCGGCGATGATCGTGAACCTGGCGCTCGCGCTCCCGATCTATCTGCCCATGCGGCTGGCGCGCCCGGCGCCGCGGCGCGGCTGGCTGGCAGGGTAGAGGCAACGCATGGGCATCCTGGCGGGCAGCAGGCGGAGGCGGTGGCGGTCGGAGCAGCCCGAGACCGACGACCCGCGCGCGGAGCTCAACACCAAGCTCTGGCTCTTCCGCGCCTCCATCGTCGTCGCCTTCGTCGTGCTGGCGATCCAGCTCGGGCGGCTGCAGCTCGTGCGGGGCGACGAGTACCGGCAGCGTGCCGAGCTGAATCAGTTGCGGGTCGAAGCCGTCGTCCCGCCGCGCGGCCTCATCTACGACCGCAACGGCGTGCAGCTCGTCGAGAACGTGCCCGGCTTCTCCGCCGCTATCATCGCCGCCGACGTGCCGGAGGGCCGCGACGCCGACATCGCCTCCGGCATCGAACGGCTGCTGGGCGTCCCGGCGCTGGAGACGGAGCTGCGCATCAAGGCGCAGCGCGCATCGAATGACCCCTTCGCCCCGATCATCGTGAAGGACGGCCTCGACCAGGAGGCGGCGTTCCGCCTGCGTGAGCAGCTCGCCGGCCTCCCGGGCGTGCAGGTGCGCGTCGAGCCAGTGCGTCAGTACCCGCTGGGGCCGGAGCTGGCGCACATCCTCGGCTTCACCGGGCGCGTCGACGAGGCGGAGTATGCGGCGCTGAAGGACGACGGCTATCTCGCGAGCGACCGCATCGGCAAGGCCGGTGTGGAGGCGGCATACGAGGAGTACCTGCGCGGCGAGCCGGGCACCCGCGAGATCGAGCGCGACGCGTCGGGCCGTGAGGTCCGCACGCTCGGCGAGCGAGAAGCGCAGCCGGGCTACGACCTCGTCCTGTCCATCGATGCGGACCTGCAGCGCAAGGTCACGGAGCTCACCGCCGCCGCCGCCAAGGGAGAGCAGGCCGCCGCCATCGTCCTCGACGTGCACACGGGCGAAGTGCTCGCGCTCGTCTCGCTTCCGCTGTACGACAACAACATCTTCTCCGGAAAGGTCGACGAGGCGCGCCTGCAGCAGTACATGCAGGACCCAAAGAAGCCGATGGTGAACCACGCGCTTGCCGAGCAGTACCCGCCGGGGTCCATCTTCAAGCAGATCACCGGCGCCGCGGCGCTGCAGGAGGGCGTCGCCTCGCCATCAACGACGATCACCAGCCGCGGCGCGATCACCGTGCCGAACCAGTACGACCCGTCGATCGTCTACACGTTCCGCGACTGGAGCGTGCTCGGCACGCTCGACTTCTACGGCGGCATCGCGATGTCGTCCGACGTGTACTTCTACTATCTGGCCGGCGGCTACCACGAGTACGGCGAGAACTTCGACGGCCTCGGTGTCGAGCGCCTGGCCCAGTACGCGCGCAACTTCGGCCTGGGCCGCAAGACGGGCATCGACATCGCCGGCGAGGCGGAGGGCGTGATCCCGGACCCGGCGTGGAAGGAGGCGACGTTCGGCGACGTCTGGACGCTGGGCGACACGTACAACATGGGCATCGGGCAGGGCTTCGTCGCGACGACGCCGATCCAGATGGCGCGCGTCGTCGCGGCCGTCGCCAACGGCGGGGCGCTGCTGACACCGCGCGTCGTGCGCGAGGTGCGCGACGCCGAGGGCCATATCATCGTGCCCAACGAGCCGAAGATCGAGGGCCATGTGGGCGTGAGCGCGGAGAACCTGGCGATCGTGCGTGAAGCGATGCGGCAGGCCGTCGTCTGGGGCACCGCCAAGGACGGCGGCACGAGCGTCGTGCAGGTGGCCGGCAAGACCGGCACGGCGGAGTTCGGCCAGCAGTCCGCCGATGGCACGTACGCCCTCACGCACGCCTGGTACAGCGGCTTCGCGCCCGCGAACGACCCGCAGATCGCCGTCACCGTCTTCCTCGAGCGCGGCGTCGGCGCCACCAACGCGGGCCCCCTCGCATCGAGGATCTTCGAGTACTACTTCACGCGGCAGCAGCAGCGCGTGGACGCGGCGGCCGGGGCGCCGTCCGGCATCGTGGCGGAGGCCGCCGAATGAACTGGCGCAACGGCCCCACCCGGGAGTTCGACTACGTGATGGCGCTCGCCACCGTCGGGCTCGTGGTGTTCGGCCTTCTGCTCATTTACAGCGGCACGCTCAACACCTGGGGCTCGCCCTGGGGCTCGCTCTCGCATCCGGCGTCGCGGCAGGCGGCCTTCGCGTTCCTCGGCGTCGTCGCCATGATCGCCGCCTGGCGGTTCGAGTACCGGCTCCTGGGCCCGCTGAGCCTCGCCCTGTACGTGCTCTCTATCGCCGGCCTGCTCTTCGTGCTGGCCGCCGGCGAATCCGAGTACGGGTCGCGACGCTGGATCGACCTGGGTGTGACGGAGGTGCAACCGTCGGAGGTGGCCAAGGTCGCGACGATCGTGCTGCTCGCGAAGTTCTTCTCGGACAACGAGCAGCGCATGGGTTCGCCGCGCGTCTTCGCGCTGTCACTGGGCATCGCCGGGCTTCCGGCCGGGCTGGTGCTACTGCAGCCGGACCTCGGCTCCGCGTTGGTCTTCGGCGTGATCTGGCTCGCGACGGCGTTGATGGCCGGCGTGCGCTTGTACCATCTGGCCGCGCTGGGCGCGGCCGCCGCCGCCGCCGCCCCGGTCGTCTTCACGGCTGTGCTGCAGGACTACCAAATCGACCGGTTCCGTATCTGGCGGGACGCCGAAAGCGACCCGCTGGGCCGCGGCTACCAGGTGCTGCAGGCCGAAATCAGCGCGGGCTCCGGGGGCTTCTGGGGGAAAGGGCTGACGCATGGCACGCAGACGCAGCTCGACTTCCTGCGCACGCAGACGACGGACTACATCTTTAGCGTCGGCGCGGAGGAGCTGGGCTTCGCGGGGATGATGGTGCTGTTCTCGCTCTTCGTCCTGCTGCTCTTCCGCTGCGTGCGTGCCGCCTCGGTGGCCGACGACTCCTTCGGGCGGCTGCTGCCGGTGGGCGTCGCGTCGTTCATCTTGTTTCAGGCGTTCGTGAACGTCGCCGTGAACATTCGACTGTTGCCGGTGACGGGCGTCACGCTGCCGCTGGTGAGCCAGGGCGGCAGCTCGCTGGTCACGGTCATGCTGGCGCTGGGATTGGTGCAAAGCGTCCTCGGACATCGACGCAGACGCGGACGCAGCAGCAGCCTCGCGTAGCCGCGGCTTCCCCACCGGGCGCACGTTCACCGCCCCGCGCCTCGCCGCCACGGCAGCGCGATTATCGCCGGCCTCATCATCAAGCTCCGTTGTTCAGCAGGTTGCCGACGCACCACGCGCGCACGACCTGCGGGAGCGGCGCTGTACCGCGTGTATCAACGTGCACCGCGAGGCCGGATACGGGGCGATGACGGTGCCTGGCGGCGGCGGGCACGGCATTCCGCTTCGGGAGCATCGCCTGGGCCTGCTGACGCTCGGGACGGCGCCCTCGCCCCGCGCTGGGTGGCGGTGATCCTCCCGCGCGTCCCGTTCCCGGCGCTGCGGGACCAGCACCCCGGCCCCGCCTGCTGGCGCATCGCCGCGCGGCCCGACGAGCGTGTCCGGACGAAATACGACGTGTGGCGCGCGTCCGCGACGGGTCAGCGCCGGCGCTGGCCGGCCGCCGTCGGCTCACG
>DATMAH010000014.1:0-3380 GCA_035583735.1 Dehalococcoidia bacterium | reverse complement strand
AAGACGCACCACTGTGGGCGCTGCGCCCGGATCGCCTCAAGCACCTCGGGCGCAGTCCAACTTGGGGCAACCGTAACTGGCACTTCAACAGTTACCGGCACCTCTACTTGGCGCGTTACGCAGCTCCAACACAGTAGCGCTGCACCCAACATGCCAACCCACACTCGCATTCAATCTCTCGCCCTCGCTACAAGTTTCCTTACACGGCTTGCTGCATCGTGGCTCATCTCAGTACCTCAGTAGCCACATTTGGCCAGAGCGCACGCCAGAACTACAGAGCGACGGATGCGTTCATACATGCACCGGCCCAGTTCTCTACGCCGGCAATCATCCGCCGCCGCGCCCGCCGCTGTCAACGCGGCCTCACACGCTCGCCAGCACCGCCGCTGCGATCGCCTCCACGTCCGCATCGGACAGCGATGGGTGCACCGGCAACGACAGCACTTCCCCCGCCAGCCGCTCCGCCACCGGCGCCCGCACCTCCGTGAACCCCAGGTTCCGGTACAGCGGCTGCTCGTGGATCGCCGCCGGATAGAACACCCCGGTCTCGATCCCCCGCTCCCTCAGCGCGTCCTGCAGCGCGTCCCGCCGCTCGCGCCCCGCCAGCACCCGCACCGTGTACTGGTGCCACGCGTGCGTCCGCCCAGCGACCTCCCGCGGCAGCACGATGCCATCGGTCCCGGCGAGCAGCTCGTTCAGCCGCAGCGCGTTGCGCCGCCGCCGCTCGTTCCAGCCATCCACCTTCGGGAGCTGCGCCCGCCCGAGCGCCGCCGCCACCTCCGTCATGCGGTAGTTGTAGCCCAGCATGTCCGTCACGTACCGCCGCAGCTCCCCCTGCGAGCGCAGCATCCGAGCGCGCTCGGCCACGTGGTCGTCGTCCGTCGTGATCATGCCGCCTTCGCCCGTCTGCAGGTTCTTCGTCGCGTAGAACGAGAACGCCGCCGTCCCGAACGACCCCGTCCGGTGCTCCCGGAACGACGCGCCGACGGACTGCGCCGCGTCCTCGACCAGCGTCAGCTCGTGCATGTGGCACAGCCCCGAGATCGACTCGAGGTCGCACGGCTGCCCGTACAGGTGCACCGCCACCACCGCGCGCGTCCGCGGCGTGATCGCCGCCACCACCGCATCCGGGTCGATGTTGAAGTCGTCCTCGCGCACGTCCACGAACACCGGCAGCGCGCCCGCGAGCAGCACCGTGTTCGCCGTCGCCGCGAAGCTGAACGCCGGCACGATCACTTCCTGCGGCGCCCCCAGCTCGTTGTCCCCGCGCTCCCCCCAGCCGACGTGCGCCAGCAGCGCCAGGTGCAGCGCCGCCGTGCCGCTGCTCACCGCCACCGCATGCTTCACGCCGATGTACCGGGCGAAGTCCTCCTCGAACGCCGCCACCCGCGGCCCCTGCGCAAGCTGCCCCGAATCGAGCGCCTCCAGTACGGCGTTACGTTCGTCGTCCGTGATGATCGGATGCGCGAGCTTGATCATGCGCGGCGTGACAGCAGATAGGAGACAACAGACGACGGAGTGGGCAGTTCGTCGGCCCCTCCGCTCGTCAGTGGCTTGGACACGCCCGATTGCCACGTAGCGCGGGCTTTCCAGCCCGCGCGGTGTTCGCACACGGCGCGGGCGCCTCGCTTGCGCCCGTGTCCAGGCGTTCGCTCAGCGCGACCGCTGGCGCGCGCCCCCAGCGCCGTGCACGGTCCGCGAACATCCCGGCCGCCGCCAGGCCGCGTCTTCCCGCCTCCGCGCACCAGCATGGCGTCGTGCTCGATCGCCATCGCGCTTTAGCCCTCCAGCTCTGCCAGGTGGTACGGGCGGTCGCAGTGCGCGCAGTAGTACATGTTCGTCTCGCGCTCGCGCAGCGGCCGCCCGCAGACGCACGCCCATCCCGTGATCCGCGCCGGGTTGCCCCGCACCACCGCATACGCCGGCACGTCCGCCGTCACGACGGCGCCCGCCGCCACCATCGCCCATTTGCCCACCGTCACCCCCGGCAGCACCACCGCGCCCGCGCCGATGCTCGCGCCCTCGCGCACCAGCGTCGGCTCCACCGTCCAGTCGTCGTCGGACTTCAGCGAGCCGTCGGGGTTCACGGCGCGCGGATAGCGGTCGTTCGCGAACACCGCGTGCGGCCCGACGAAGACGCCGTCCTCCAGCGTCACGCCGTGATACATCGACGCCCGGTTCTGGATCTTGCAGCGCTCGCCGATGACGACGTCGCGGTCGACGTACACGCCCTTCCCCAGCACGCACTCCCGCCCGACGCGCGCCCCCTCGCGCACCTGCGCCTCGTGCCACACCTGCGTCCCCTCCCCGATCTCAGCATCCGCCGAGACGTCGGCCGTCGGATGGACGCGCGCACCAGCCCCAATCGCAGCCATAACCCACGATTGTAGGCGCCCGGCGCCCGCCCGGTCGATGCCGGAGAGGACCTCCGATCTCCGACGACCGCCTTCTGCCCTCCGCTAGACTGAGATCAAACCCCCACAGGGAGGTCCGCATGACCACGAACGCCCCCAACCGCGACATCGCCATCCTCGCCGGCGGCTGCTTCTGGTGCCTCGAAGCCGTCTACGACGAGCTCGCCGGCGTCCACGCCGTCAAGTCCGGCTACATCGGCGGCCACGTGCCGGACCCCTCGTACGAGGCCGTCTGTTCCGGCGCCACCGGACACGCCGAGGCCGTCCGCATCGAATACGACCCCGCCGTCGTCTCCTACGAAGACCTGCTCGACGTCTTCTTCGCCATCCACGACCCCACCACCCTCAACCGCCAGGGCGCCGACGTCGGCACGCAGTACCGCTCCGAGATCTTCGCCACGTCTCCCGAGCAGCGCCGCATCGCCGAGCAGAAGGTGCGCGAGCTGGCCGCCAGCGGCGAGTTCCGCGACCCCATCGTCACCGCCATCTCCGACGCCGGCGAGTTCTACGAGGCCGAGCCCTACCACGACGACTACTTCGTCAAGAACCCGTGGTCGGGCTACTGCCAGGCCGTCATCGGCCCGAAGGTGGCGAAGTTCCGCAAGAAGTTCGCGGACCGCACGAAGATGGCCGCCCGGGAGGCGACGCGATGACCGTCCGCTACAACGACCTCACGCCCGAAGAGCGCTACGTCATCGAGCACAAGGGCACGGAGCCACCGTTCAGCGGCGAGTACGACGACTTCTTCGAGCCCGGCACCTACGTCTGCCGCCGCTGCGATGCGCCGCTCTACCGCTCCGACGACAAGTTCCAGGCGCACTGCGGCTGGCCCGCGTTCGACGACGAGATCCCCGGCGCCGTCCGCCGCCGGCCCGACCCCGACGGCATCCGCACCGAGATCGAGTGCGCGAACTGCGGCGGCCACCTCGGCCACGTCTTCGAAGGCGAGCGCCTCACCGAGAAGGA
>DATMAH010000013.1:0-3359 GCA_035583735.1 Dehalococcoidia bacterium | reverse complement strand
CGCGGGTGAAGGCTACGGGCTCCGACGTCACCGCCTGGCCGGCGATGCTGGCGCTGACCTGCAGGGTCGCCTCCTCGCCGTCGGCCTCCGCGCCGGCCCGCAGCGTGACGACGTACTGGCTGCGCAGCAGCCCGGCGATGGCGCCGTAGACGGCGCCGACGTCGGCGGCATCGGCGGCGAAGAACTGGCCGCGCGTCTCGGCCGAGAGCCGCTGCAGATAGCCGGTGTCGGCCGCCTCCCCGAAGCCGATGGCGAAGACGGGGACGCCGTTGGCCCGCGCGATGTCGAGCGAGCCGGCCTCGGTGGCCTCGGAGGTGGTGGTGTCGTTCTCGCCGTCGGACAGGAAGACGACGGCCTGGCGCGGCGTCCCGGACGTGCGGGCGATGAAGGCGGCGGCCTGCACGGCCTCGTAGAGGGAGGTGGCGCCGGTCGCGGTGAGGCCGTCGATGCCGGCGGTGAGGGCGGCGGCGTCGGCGGTCAGCGGCACGACGGTGCGGACCTCGTCGCTGAAGGCGACGAGGCTGGCCCGGTCGTTCGGCCCGAGCCGGGCGACGAACTGGCGTGCGGCCTGCTTCGCCGCGTCGAGCGGCGCCCCCTCCATGCTGCCGGAGGTATCGACGACGAGGATGACGGCGAGCTGCAGCGTCGTGTCCTCGGCGCGCTCGACCGTGGCGACGGTCATGCCGCCTTCGGACGTCGCGCTGAAGTCGGCGGCGGTGAGCCCGGCGACGGGGACGCCGGCGGCGTCGAGCGCCGTGACGACGACGCGCATCTCCGGGTAGCCGGAGGCGTCGACCTGGTTGACGACGAGGGTGGGCGAGCCGGGATCGGGCTGCTGCGCGGCGATGGGGCGCGCGGAGGCGGCGAACGCCGCCGCCAGCGCGGCGATGGCCGCGACCGCCAGCGCGACGTGCACGCTGATGGGGCGCATGCGGTTCAGCTCAGCGTGCACCAATCCTGTCCATCCTCCCGGAATC
Organism: Dehalococcoidia bacterium; assembly: GCA_035583735.1. Classification (GTDB taxonomy): domain Bacteria; phylum Chloroflexota; class Dehalococcoidia; order DSTF01; family JACRBR01; genus DATMAH01. The sequence goes on along the minus strand of DATMAH010000013.1, from coordinate 2,382 downwards.
GGCGCCAGCATAGCCGGTTCGCCGATCGCCCATCACGTGATGATCTTGACATTCGCGGCTGCACCGCTGACGCGAACGAGGCGTTATGGGATATGATCGCCCACCCAGAGAAACGCGGATGAGGTGCCCCGGATGACGACCGACACGATCTTCGACCCGACCGCCGTCAAGGAACCGCTGAGCGTCGCCGCGCTCGGCATCGACCCATCGATGGTGCGCGACCTGGCGCTGAAGTCGATGTTCTATGGCGGGCGGTTCACGCGCTCGGAGCTGGCGGCGGAGCTGTGCGTGTCGGTGCCGGTGGTGGAGGAGGTGCTGGGCGCGCTGAACCGCGACGGGCTCGTCAGCGTGCTCGCGGCGGAGTCGGCCAGCCCCAACGCCTACATCTACACGCTGACCAGCAAGGGCTACCAGCGCGCGGAGGAAGCGCTCTCGCGCAACCGCTACGTCGGGCCGGTGCCGGTGCCGCTGGCGGACTACGTGGCCCGCATGCGGGAGCAGACGGTATCGGGCGTGGAGATGCGTGCGGAGGACCTGGCGCGGGCGCTGAGCACGCTGGTGCTCAGCGAGGACACGGCGCGGCGCATCGGCTGGGCGGTGGCCTCGCGCAAGCCGCTGCTGCTGTACGGGGAGTCCGGCAACGGCAAGACGACGCTGGCGCGCACGATCGGCTCCGTCGTCGGCGGCACGATCGCCATCCCGTACGCGATCGAGATCGTCGGGCAGATCATCCGCATCTTCGACCAGTCGAAGCACGAGCGGGCCGAGGCTGCGCCAGCGCGGGAGGGCGAGCCGGACATGTTCCGCTCGCGCACGGACCGGCGCTGGGTGGAGGTGCGGCGGCCGCTGATCTGGGCGGGCGGCGAGCTGACGCGGCAGAGCCTGGAGCTGGCGTACGACGCCGACACGCGCATGTACGAGGCGCCGCTGCAGCTCAAGGCGAACGGCGGCATCCTCATCATCGACGACCTGGGCCGGCAGCAGATCTCGGCGGTGCAGCTCCTGAACCGCTGGATCGTGGCGCTGGAGTCCGGCTCCGACCACCTGACGCTGCACACCGGGCAGACGCTGGAGATCCCGTTCGACGCGCTGATCATGTTCTCGACGAACCTGCCGCCGCAGGACCTGGCCGACGAGGCGTTCCTGCGCCGCATCCGCTACAAGGTGAACATCGACAGCCCGGGCGAGGAGGAGTACCGCGAGATCTTCCGCCGCGAGTGCGTCGCGCGCGGGCTGGCGTACGACGAGGGGGTCGTGCGGCATCTGTTCGAGCGGTGGTACGGCGACGGGCGCGAGATGCGCGGCTGCCACCCGCGCGACCTCATCGACGCCGTGTTCGACGCTGCGGCGCACGCGCGGCGCGAGCCGCGGCTCACCGTCGCGTCGATCGACGAGGCCTGCCGCAGCTACTTCCTGTAGCCCGGCCGGGCGCGCGCGCCGTGCGATGCCGGATCCGTCGTCCGCGTCGGCGTATCGCTCACGCCGCCGTGTCGGCGTCCGGCCTCAGGCGGACGCGATGAGCGACTCCGCGCGCTTGAACAGCCCGAGCGTCGTCGCGTGCAGCAGGTCGCCGACGGCGCGCGGCGCCTTTCCGGCGAAGGCGCGGGCGTGCGTGCCTTCGAGGATGATGCCCAGCTTGAAGCAGGCGAGGACGGCGTACCAGCCGATCGCCGAGAGGTCGCGCGCCGAGCGTTCGGCGTAGCGCGCGACGACTTCGCCGGTCGACGGCAGCCCGCCCGCGGCGGCCAGGCCGGAGCCGACGCCGCCGCCTGGCTGATTGCGGTCGGGCCACGTCGCCATGAGCCAGCCCAGGTCGAGCAGGGGGTCGCCGATCGTGCACATCTCCCAGTCGACGATGGCGGCGAGCCGCGGCCCGTCGTAGGCGAACATGACGTTGCCGAAGTGGTAATCGCCGTGCAGGATGCCGGGCGTGTACGTCGCGGGCCGGTTGTCATCGAGCCAGCGTGCGACGGCGTCGAGCCCGGGGATGTCGGGGCCGGGATAATTCTCGAAGCGGCTGTACGACTCCAGTTCGGACAGCCAGCGCGGCACCTGGCGTTCGAGGAAGCCCTCCGGCTTGCCGAGATCGCCGAGGCCGACCGCGACGTAATCGACGGCTGCGAGCGCGGACGCGCCGTCGGTGATCTGCAGTCCCATCTCGTGGCGGATGTCTGCGTCTGAGGCATGAAGCGGAGGCAGCGCGACCGTCGCGTTGAAGCCATCGACCGGCTCCATGAGGTAGAAGACGGCGCCGTTCATCACGGTCTCGTCCGGGCAGGCGGCGATGAAGCCAGGGTGGGGCACGCCGGTGCCGGCGAGCGCCTGCAGCACGCGCGCCTCCCGCCGCATCACGTCGTTGCTGATGGGCCGCAGGTGCGGCGG
>DATMAH010000012.1:0-6133 GCA_035583735.1 Dehalococcoidia bacterium | reverse complement strand
ATCGACCAGTTTCGCGTCCGTCCCAACCTGGATGACTACGAGGCGATCCGCAGCCGCTTCGTCTACGCGGACGTAGTCAAGGAGCTGGATGGCCTCCCGGGCGGTGGACTGAACATCGCGTACGAAGCGATCGACCGGCATGTCGCGGCGGGCCGCGGCGACAAGCTCTGCTGGATCTGGGAGGGCAAGGACGGCAGCATCGAGACCTACACCTACGCCGATGCGCGCCGTATGTCCAACCGCTTCGCCAACATGCTCAAGGCGCTGGACATTCAGAAGGGCGATCGCGTCTTCTGCTTCATGGACCGCGTGCCGGAGCTCTACGCCGCCGTCTTCGGCACGCTGAAGGCCGGCTGTGTCACCGGCCCGCTCTTCTCTGCCTTCGGCCCGGACGCCGCCGGCGACCGCCTCGCCGACGCCGGGGCGAGGGTGCTGGTCACGTCGCCGGACCAGCGCGCGAAGGTCGAGAAGATGAAGCCCGGCCTGCCCGACCTCAAGCACATCGTCATCGTCGACCACGGCAAGAAGCCCGGCCTCGAGCCCGGTGAGCTTTCGTGGAACGACCTCTACGATGCGGCCTCCGACGAGTACGACATCGTTCACACAGACGCCGAAGACCCCGCGGTCATGCACTACACGTCCGGTACGACCGGCAAGTCGAAGGGCGCCGTCCACGTCCACCAGGCCGTGCTGGGGCATTACGCCACGGGCAAGTACGTGCTGGACCTCCACGCGGAGGACATCTACTGGTGCACCGCCGACCCGGGCTGGGTGACCGGCACCTCCTACGGCATGTTCGCCCCGCACACCAACGGCGTCACCTCCGTCATCTACGAGGGTGGGTTCGCCGCGTCGAAGTGGTACGAGGTGATCCAGCGCCACAAGGTCAGCGTCTGGTACACGGCGCCGACGGCGATCCGGCTGCTGATGAAGGCCGGTGATGAGCTGCCGAAGCGGTACGACCTCTCCTCGCTGCGCCACATGATGTCCGTCGGCGAGCCGCTGAACCCGGAAGCCGTGGTCTGGGCGGACCGTGTCATCGGGCTGCCGTTCCACGACAACTGGTGGCAGACCGAAACCGGCAGCATCATGATCGCCAACTACCCGATCATGCCCATCAAGCCGGGCAGCATGGGGCGCCCCATGCCCGGCATCGAGGCCGCGTGCATCGACGAGGACGGCAACGTCAAGCCGGCCGGGGAGGAGGGGGACCTGGCCCTCCGGCCGGGCTGGCCCTCCATGTTCCGCACGTACTGGAACAACGAGGCCATGTACCGCTCCAAGTTCCGCAACAACTGGTACATCACCGGCGACCGCGCCCGCGTGGACGACGACGGCTACTTCTGGTTCGTCGGGCGCTCCGACGACGTCATCAACACGGCGGGCCACCTCGTCGGGCCCTTCGAGGTCGAGAGCGCGCTCATCGAGCATCCGGCCGTCGCCGAGGCCGGGGTCATCGGCAAGCCGGACCCGGTGGCGATGGAGATCGTCAAGGCGTTCGTCACGCTGAAGGACGGGTACGAGCCGTCCGACGAGCTCCGGCGCGAACTGCTGCAGTTCTCGCGGACGAAGCTGGGCCCTGGCGTCGCGCCGCGGGAGATCGACTTCCTCACCGTCCTGCCGAAGACGCGTTCGGGTAAGATCATGCGCCGCCTCCTCAAGGCGCGGGAGCTGGGCCTGCCAGAAGGCGACACCAGCACGCTGGAGGAGTAGCGCGGGCGCGGCAGCGGCGTTCTTCTCTTCAGGAGCAGAGGCGGGACCGGGAACAGTGGGCAAGAAGAGACGCCACGAGGGCGAGGCCGACGGCCGGCAGGCCAGTGCTCGCTGGCAGGTCAAGACCTGGCAGTGGGCCGCGCTCGGCGTCGCCGTCGTGGCCATCTCGGCCGGCATCGCCATCGGCATGGTGACGCTGCTCGGCGGCTCTGAGCTCAGCGAGGCCAAGCCGGGCCTTGAGGTGCCCGGGCCCATCGGCCCACCGCCGGAGATCGCGCGCAGCGCCGCCGCCGACATCCTGGCCAACAAGACGTGGGACGAGATGACCGAAGAGGAGCGCGCGCTGGTCCGGAGCGAGATGGAACGCGTGTACAAGAACATCGACTTCCGCGTCCGTGACGAGTTCATCCTGGCGCTCGACCTCGCCCGCCGCGACGGCCAGACGATCGCCGCGCGCCGCTACACGCCGGTCGAGACGCCCGGCGGACGGACCATCGCCGCCACGATCACGCAGTTCTTCTGCACGAGCCCTGACGACCCCGCCACGGCTAACGTGTATGAGTACGGCGAGTCGCCGCTGCAGACGCCGACCCCGCGCTACCAGCAGCGCCCTGTCACGGAGCGCCCGCTCAACCGCCTGCTCTCCGCGGCGGACTGGAGCACCGCCCAGGACATCGGCTTCCGCGACATCGACGGACGCCGCGCCCACGGCTTCCGTATGCAGTTCGCGAACACCAGCGGCACCGGGACCTTCGAGTGGGAGTACTGGGTCGACGTCGAGAACGCTCGCGTGCTCGAGGTCGGTCCCCAGGACGACCCCAACACCTACCACATCGACTACCGCCAGTACGCGCCGATTGTGCCGCCGATCGACGAAGATGTCCCCTGCGCTGACATTTACGACTGACACATCGCCGACCATTGCGTTCGGCCGGCGTCGGGCAGCGTCCTGCGCTCACGCCGCGCCGCTTGTATCGCGTGCCAGCGCGCTGATACGCTGGGTTCGCAAAGGCATCGACCGGGACGAGTAGCGGCGCGCATCCGCCGGCTCCAGAGAGGGCGCATCTCGCTGCAAGCGCCTGCCGCGAACGCCGCTAACACCACCCGGTAGCCGCGCCCCGAACGCTCGCGCACGCGGGCAAGTAGAGGGCGACGTCGCGGCCACGTTACCGGCCGGTTGGAGGCCGCACGCCCGCCTCGGTGGACCGGGCCGCGGCGAACCAGGGTGGAACCACGGAGCGCATCCCGTCCCTGTGACGGTGATGCGCTTTTCGTTGGTCCCGGAGGAACGCATGGACCTCAAGACGCTGCCCCGCGAAGACCGCCTCTACCGCATGCGGCATTCCGCCGCGCACATCATGGCCGAGGCCGTCCTCGAGCTGTTTCCCGAGGCGAAGTTCGCCATCGGCCCGCCCGTGGACAACGGCTTCTACTACGACTTCCTCCTCCCGCGCCCTCTCACGCCCGACGACCTTCCCGAGATCGAGCGCCGCATGCGTGAGCGCATGCAGTCTGACGTCCCCTTCGTCCACAGCGAGATGCCGAAGGACGAAGCACTGAAGCGCTTCGCCGACCAGCCCTTCAAGGTCGAGCTCATCGAAGGCATCGCCGACGAGAAGGTCTCCCTGTACCAGCAGGGGGACTTCCTCGACCTTTGCGAGGGCCCGCACGTCGAGCGCACGGGCGAGGTGCCGCCGTTCAAGCTCGTGAGCGTCGCCGGCGCGTACTGGCGGGGCGACGAGAAGCGGCCGATGCTGCAGCGCATCTACGGGCTGCTGTTCGAGACGCAGGAGGAGCTTGACGACTACCTCCGGCGCCTCGATGAGGCCGCGAAGCGCGACCACCGGAAGCTGGGCCGTGAGCTGGAGCTGTTCACCGGTCACGAGCTCGTGGGGCAGGGACTGCCGCTGTGGCTGCCGAAGGGCGCGACCGTCCGGCGGCTGCTCGAGGAGTACATCCTCAAGCAGGAGCGCGACGCCGGCTATCAGCACGTGTACACGCCCGTCCTCGGGAAGGTCGACCTGTACAGGATGTCGGGCCACTGGGACCATTACCGCGACACGATGTTCCCGCCGATGCAGCTCGAGCACGAAGAGATGGTGCTGCGGCCGATGAACTGCCCGCACCACATCCTCGTCTTCAAGAACAAGCTCCACAGCTATCGCGAGTTGCCGGTGCGCATCGCCGAGCTGGGCGGCATGTTCCGCTATGAGCTATCGGGTGTCGTCGGCGGCCTCAGCCGCGTGCGCGCCATGACGCTGAACGACGCGCACATCTTCTGCCGGGAGGACCAGGTACAGGAAGAGTTCGCAAACGTGATGCGCCTGGTCGAGCGGGCGTACGCCACGCTGGGGATCACCGACTACCGCTACCGCCTCTCGCTCCGCGACCCGGACGACAAGGAGAAGTACGTCGACGACGACGAGATGTGGGCGTTCGGCGAACGGGTGCTCCGGGAGGCGATGGACGAGCTTGGGCTGCCGTACTACGAAGGCGTGGGCGAAGCAGCCTTCTACGGGCCGAAGCTGGACATCCAACTCCGCGACGTGCTTGGGCGCGAGGAGACGATCTCGACGATCCAGATCGACCTCCACTTCCCGGAGCAGTTCGACCTCGAATACATCGGCGAGGACGGACAGCGGCATCGGCCAGCGATCCTCCACCGCGGCGTGATCGGCACGCTGGAGCGTATGGTGGCGTATCTGATCGAGCTGTATGCCGGCGCGTTCCCGACGTGGCTGGCGCCGGTGCAGGCCGTCGTCATCCCGATCGCCGACCGCCACGCGGACTACGCGTACGACGTCCTCCAGGAGCTGAAGTCCAACGGCATCCGCGCCGAGGTCGACGCGCGCAGCGAGCGGATGCAGGCGAAGATCCGCGACGCGCAGCTCCAGAAGGTGCCGTACATGCTCGTCGTCGGCGACCGCGAGGCGGGGGACCGGGCGGTGTCGGTGCGGACGCGGGCCGGCGAGGACCTCAAGTCGATGCCGCTCTTCCAGTTCATCGCCCGCATCACCGACGAGGTCGAGCAGTCGATGGCCCCGGAACAGGCGGGCCCCGACGTCCAGCCGCCGGCCCGGCCGGAGGACTTGGCATGAGCATCGACGGCGCCATCGGCGGCGATGATCAGCGCGACGACGACGGCTCCGCGCGGGAGCGCGTGCGCCGCATCCTCACCGTGCCCGTCTCCGCCGGGCGCATCGGCCGCTCTCTCAAGCCGGTGCGCCTTGCCGCGTCCGGCGCCGTCCGCTGGACCACGGCGCACCTCCACCCGCACGCCTCCGCCCGCGCACGCAACCGCGAGCGTGCCATGATGCGCACCGCCGAGGACGTCACGCGGACCATGGGCGAGATGAAGGGCGCCGTCATGAAGCTCGGCCAGATCATCTCCCTCATGACCGGCGTCGTCCCCGACGAGGTCGCCGCGCAGCTCGCCTCGTTGCAGGCCAACGCGCCACCGATGGCCTACGCACTGGTCGAGCAGGTCTTCGCCGCCGAATTCGGCGCGCCGCCGCACAAGATCTTCCGCAGGTTCGAACGCGAGCCCTTCGCCGCCGCGTCGATCGGCCAGGTGCACCGCGCCCGCCTCGACGACGGCACGCCCGTCGCCGTGAAGGTGCAGTACCCCGGCGTCCGCGAGGCGATCACCAGCGACCTCGCGAACGTGGGCCTCATGGTCGGTCTGGTCGGCGTCTTCTCCCGGGCGCTGGATGCCGAACAGATCGTCCGCGACCTCAAGGACGGTATCGCTGGGGAGCTCGACTACCTGAACGAGGCCGCCTCACAGCAGCGCTTCTTCGACGCCTTCGACGGCCACGCCTTCATCCGCATCCCCCGGGTGTATCACGAGCTGACGACGCCGCGCGTGCTCACGCAGGAGTACCTTGCCGGGCGCCCGTTCTCCGCCGCGCTCTCCCTGCCGCAGCAGGACCGCGACCGCGTCGGCGAGATCATCTTCCGCTATGCCTTCGGGTCGATCTACCGTCACGCGCTCTTCAACGGGGACCCGCACCCGGGCAACTACATCCTGCTCGACGGCGACGCCGGCCCCGCGAGCGCGGTCGCCTTCGTCGACTATGGCTGCGTCACGGAGTTCGACGCCCCCACGGTCGAGGGATTCCGCCGCATCATCCAGGCGCTCTTCGCAGGCGACCTCGAGGCATGGCGCGCCGCCGTCACCGATATCGGCATCCTGCGGCCGGACGCGCCCTTCAGCACGGAGCAGCTCTACGACCACATGCGCTGGTACTGGGCGCCGATCCTCGAAGACGAGATCACGTTCACGCCGGAGCTTGCCGCCGAGATGGTGCGCCGCAACACCGCCACCACGGGCGAGGGCGGCCGGATCAACCAGTGGTGCAACGTCCCGGCGGGCATGGTCTTCCTCACGCGCATCAACTTCGGGCTGGCCGGCCTGCTG
>DATMAH010000011.1:0-20689 GCA_035583735.1 Dehalococcoidia bacterium | reverse complement strand
GGCACGATCACGAACTCCGAGGGCGGGAAGGGATCGCCGGAGTGCCACGGGAAGCCGGCGGAGTGGGTGGACTGCAGCGGGCCGTTCACGCGCGCGGTGGGGCGAGAGCCTGAGATCTTCGGCATCGCGATGCTGGACCATCCGTCGAACCGCAACCATCCGAACAAGTGGTTCGTGCGCGGGTACGGGCCGATCGGCACGAACCTGCCGTACTTCGACGGCGCGCTGACGCTGCAGCCGGGCGAGACGTGGTCGCTGCGGCAGCGGCTGTACGTGCACCAGGGCTTCGCGGAGGAGGCGAACGTCGCGGGGCGGTTCGCGGAGTACGCGGAGCCGCTGGAGTACACGGTGAGGTAGCTGTCGGCTGACAGCTATCAGCGGTCAGCGCTCAGCTGTCAGTTGCCAGATGTCAGATGCAACGGCTGGCGAGGCGCCGGGATATGATGCCGGTGGCCGGGCGGCGCGCAGGCCAGGGGTCACGGAGGTGTGGCGATGACGGCGGATGCCGCGGAGAAGTACATCATCCGCAGGCTGGCGGACACGCCGACGGAGCGCGGCGTGTGCGGCTGGCGGAAGACGCTGGTGACGCACGACGACACGCCTGTGGCGAACGTTTCGCACCTGACGATCGACGACAGCAAGTACCACTATCACAAGCAGATGACGGAGTACTACTACGTGCTCTCCGGCGGCGGGACGATGACGCTGGACGGCGAGAAGGTGCAGATCACGGCGGGCGACCTCGTCGTCATCAAGCCGGGGGTGTGGCACACGTCGGACGGGGAGATGGAGGTGCTGATCGTGGGAGTGCCGGCCGGTGAGCAGACGGACGTGTGGTTCGAGTGAAGAGGTGTCCTCGGCGGGGCTGTATCGGCGCTCCTATTTGGGGCGCCCAGCATCTTGCCGCATACCGCCTTCGCGGCCGGTGATGGATACTGGCCCATCCCGATTCGACCAAGGAGCGAGCACATGGCATATCAGGACATCATCTACGAGCAGCGCGGGCCCGTCGCGCTGATCACGCTCAACCGTCCCGAGAAGCTGAATGCCTGGACCCCCACGATGGAGGACGAGGCGATCGACGCCGTGAACGTGGCGTCCGCCGACCCGGGGATCGGGTGCATCGTCTTCACCGGCGCGGGGCGGGGGTTCTGCGCGGGAGCCGACATCGGCGGGTGGGATCGCGGCATCAAGGGCGAAGGCGGGCGCCGGCGCCCGTCGCGCCTGCTGTACGAAGGCGGCAGCCCGGAGGTGCCGATCACGCTCTCGCGCGGCAAGCCGGCGATCGCCGCCATCAACGGCGTCAGCATCGGCGTCGGCCTGACGATGACGCTGGCGTGCGACATCCGCATCGCCTCGACGGCCGCCCGCTTCTCGGCGCGCTTCGTCAAGGTGGGGCTGACGCCTGAGTGCGGCAGCACGCGCTACCTGCCGCTCGTGGCCGGGCTCCCCAACGCGCTCTTCCTCACGCTGACGGGCCGCATCATCGACGCGGAGGAGGCACTGCGGCGCGGGCTTGTCGAGAAGGTCGTCGACGCCGACCAGCTCATGCCCGAGGTGATGAAGCTCGCGGAGGAGATCGCCGCAAATCCGCGCGACGCCGTGTGGGCGGCGAAGCGCATGCTGCATGCGCACGCGACGGAGTCGAACCTGCGCGCCGTGGTGACGCAGGAGAGCTATTCGATCCGGGAGCGCCAGACAGAGCCGGACCACCGAGAGGCTGTGCGTGCGTTCATGGAGAAGCGCGAGCCCGTCTTCAATCAAGCGTAGGGCGGCGGAGCCGGGCCGATCGTCCGGTTACTCGGGCATCGCCCAGCGCCTGGAGACGACGACGTCGATATCGCCGGTGGTCTGCTGGACCTCGACGTTGGTGTTCTCGCCTGAGCGGCGGAACTGGAGCGTCACGCTACCGCGCCCGACGCGGATATCGCGCACCTGGATCCAGTCCAGCCAGCGGGGCAGCCGCGGACTGACGACGCGCAGCCGCTTCGCGGGGGCTTCGGCCTGGAGGCCAAGCATCGCCTGTGTGATGTAGGGGATGGCGCCGGCGGCCCAGGCCTGCGGCCGGCAGGCGACGGGGTAGGGCACCGGCGAATTGTGCTCGGACCGCGCGTCGCCGCTGAACAGCTCGGGCAGGCGGAAGTACGGGAACGCTGCCGCCGTGTCGAACAACGCCGTGGCGATGGTGCCAGCTTCCTCCTCAAAGCCGTACATCTTCAGCCCCATGGCCGCGATGCTGTTGTCGTGCGGCCAGATGCTGCCGACGTGGTAGCCGATCGGGTTGTACCGCGGGTGGGTGTTCTCGAGCGTGCGGACGCCCCAGCCGCTGAACATGGGCGGCGACAGCAGGCGCCGCGCGATGGCTGCCGCGTACGTCGGTTCGATCAGCCCGGTCCACAGACAGTGCGCCGGGTTGGTGGTGATGGAGCGGACGGGCCGCCCGTCCCCGTCCAGCGCCATCGCGAAATACTCCCTGTCGGGCATCCAGAACGCCTCGTGGAACTGGGAGCGCAGTCGAGCGGCCGCGCTCCGGAGCTCCTGCGCCAACTCTGTCTCGCCCAGCCGGTCGAGGATTGGGGCCATGCGCACGCGTGCGGCGTACGCGTAGCCCTGCGCCTCCACCAACATGGTCGGCGGCGGCGGGCATGTGCCGTCCTCGTGCAGGACCGCGTCCCAGGAGTCCTTCCAGCCCTGGTTGACCAGGCCGTTCGCGCTGTGCTTCTCGTAGGAGAGATAGCCCGTGTCGAGTGGATCCCCGTAGACGTCGAGCCAGTGAACGGCGTCCTTCACAGTCCCCAGCAGCGAGCGAGCGAGGTCGATGTCATCGGTCCAGGCGCAGTACTCGGCCAGCAGCATCAGGTACAGGGGCGTTGAGTCCACGCTGCCGTAGTAGGGCCCGTACGGCAGCTCGCCGGCGCGTGAGAGTTCGCCGTAGCGCATCTCATGCAGGATCTTGCCCGGCTCTTCGTCGCGGGACGGTTCGAGGCGCTTGCCCTGCAGGGAGGCGAGGAGCAGCAGCGTCGAGCGCGCGATCTCCGGCTGGTACGCGAGCATTTGCATCGAGCTGATGCAACTGTCGCGCCCGAACAGGGCATCGAACCACGGCGTCCCCGCGACCGGGAACTCCCGTCCCTGCGCGTCGCGCTGTAGCAGCATGCGCACGTCTCGCAGCGAGCGTTCCATGACGCGGTTGAAGAACTGGTTGTCCGTCACGATCTCGGTGCACCCCGCCAGCCAGTCTTCGTGCAGCTTGCTGAGGCTCCGCGCCGTCCGTCCGGCGGGGGGACCGGGCACGGCGTCGTCGAAGGCGATCGTCAGGCTGAATGTCGCGCGCTCACGCGGCTGCAGCGTGATTTGCAACCGGGCGACGTTCTCGTCGATGTGCTCCGGGTCGCGGTCGAACACGACGCGTGTGGCGCGCTGCCGCCCGTCGATGCCGCGGTACCGGTAGGCGATGGAGCGCGCGCCAACCTCCGGTGCGAACGCCTCGCCGCGGCGGCGCCGTTCGTAGCCGCGCACGTCGAAGATGTCGGCGAAGTCGGCCGCGAATTCGTAGCGTACGGGCACTGTGACGGGTGCAGTGTGGAAGTTCGTGATGTGGACGACTTCCTCGACCACCTCTGCGATGGTGCGCTGGCGCCGGATCTCGAGGCGTCCACGCTCGATGCTATCTCGCCCATCGACCATGATCGCGGGATTGGTGAGCACCTGCTCCATCGCGTAGCCGAGCTCCGCCGTCGAGAGGAGGACGACGGGCTCGATGCCGCCGAGCGTGAAGCGATAGGTCGAGAGGTGCCGCGTGTCCGCACGATAGGCGCCCAGCCCCTGCTTGTTGCCGGCGGGCACATTCCCCGATGGATCGGTCAGGAGGAAGGCGGCGTCTTCGCGGATGACCAGCGCATCGCCGATGTCGGCGATGGACATCGGCTCACCCTCGGGCAGGGCGAACGTGCCCGCGTCGCCCCGCGCGTCCGCCGGCGCCGGAGCGCCATCTTCCGGGCGTCTCGTTCGGCTCCCCTTGCTGGCTGGTCTGGTGATGTCGTGGCCCACGGGCTCCCCGGCTGGTTCCGTTCCCGGGCACCGCGACAGCGCGCCGCGATGTCCCATGTGATCTTCGGCGTCGCCGGTGATCAGCTTAACTCGGATGGGCCTGCGCCGATGACGCCGGGGGCCGCCGGTTGTGCCGGAGTGGGCGAGACCACGAAGATGCGCGGCGGCCGCCGCTCCTCGATGATCCGCTCGTAGGCCTGGATGTATTGCGACGCCATGATTTGAGGCGTGAACCGGTGGGCGACCCAGTCGCGGCAGGCCTCACGCCGGAGTGCGCCGATGTGGCCCACGGCGCCCACCATCTCGTCGACCGTATCGACCACGAACCCCGTCTCGCCGTGTGCGATGAGCTCGGGGGCGCTGCCGCGTCGCAGCGCGATGACCGGCGTCCCGCACGCCATCGCCTCCGCCATGACCAGGCCGAAGGGCTCCTCCCACTGCAGCGGAAGCAGCAGGCAGTATGCGTTCGCGTACAGCTCGCGCTTCTTCTGCGCGTCCGCCTCGCCGACGAACACGATCTGGTCGCCGTCGATGAGGTCACGCACCACCTCCTCGAAGAAGCGCTCGTCATAGCGGTCTACCTTGCCGGCGAGGATCAGGCGGCGCCCTGTGCGGCGTGCCACCTCGACCGCAAGATGCGGGCCCTTCTCGGGCGCGATGCGGCTAAGGAACAGCAGATCCTCACCACCCGCCGGGCTGAATGGGAAGCTCTCGACGTCAATCGAGTTGTAGATGTGGCCGACGAATGTGCCCGGCACCTTCAGCTCAGCCGTGATGGCCGCCTGGGCGCGGCTGACGGTGTTGTAGGCGCCGGTGTAGCGCTCCCAGACGATGCGCGTATCCTCCGTGGGCAGGCAGTGCATCGTCGTCAGCATCGGCGTGTCGACGGCGTCCGCCATCGCCATCATCAGCTCGCCGGCATGGTTGTGGACGATGTCGGCCTCGCGAGCGAGGGCGAGCGCGTTGCCGACGTGTGCCCAGTCATACGGCGCGCGGTCGGTCAGGTGTGTCGCTGTCCGCAGGCTGCGCGGGTAGACGGAACTGAGCCTGGCGGTGGTGGAGGAGTCGCCGGAGGCGGCAAGGACCACGTCGTGCCCACGCCGCACCAGCTCCTCGGTGAGGACGCTGACGACGGCCTCCGTGCCGCCGTATGCAGGCGGCGGCACAGCCTCCCATAACGGGGCGACCTGCAGAATGCGCATCTTCCCTCCACGTGACACTGGGCCGGAGCCGGGGCTCCCACCAGTGTCGCATATGGATGATGTCGATTCCGGAATGACGCGGGCTCTGCCGCTGCCCATATTCCTATCAAGCCGCCGCCACCGTTTTCAAGACCGCCCCGGCGACCCGCGGCCCGGCGCTGATCCCGTATGATGGTGCCGCCGCCGATCGTCGCCGCACCGGCCCACGCGCCATCCGAGGAGCTTCCGGTCTGCCACGCCATGGGCGGCCGGAGAGGAGTCCTTGTCCGTGACAACGGAGGCAGACACCGAGACGATAACCGACGTGGTCGCGCGGTGGGTGCGCGATCTCGACGTGCGCCCGGTGGGCGACGACCGCTTCGTCGGTCAAACGGAGCAGGAGCGGCAGTGGGACCGCGTGTTCGGCGGCCTCGTGCTGGGGCAGGCGGCGCTGGCGGCCGGCCGGACCGCGCCCGACCCGACGCTGCACTCGCTGCACGCCTACTTCCTCCGCGGCGGCAGGGCCGGCGAGCCGATCGAGTACGCCGTCGAGCGGGTGCGCGACGGGCGGACCTTCACGTCGCGGCGCGTGCTGGCGCGGCAGGGCGGCGACGCCATCTGCGACATCACGCTCAGCTTCGTGCACGCGGAAGACGGCATCTCGCACCAGGAGCCGATGCCGGACGTGCCGGACCCTGACACGCTGCAGGACGCCCGCATCGCCTTCCCGAACCCGGACGGCACCGTCTGGCCGCTGGGCCCGATCGAATGGCGGGCGTGGGAGCCGTGGGACAAGGTCGCCCGGCCCGGCGAGGACACCGCGGTGAAGGAGTGGTTCCGCGTCCGCGCGCCGCTGCCGGACGACCCGGTGCTGAAGACGGCGGCGCTCGTCTTCGTCAGCGATGCCGGCTCGTTCGCCGGCATCGAGCGCCGCTACGGGTGGGAGGGCATCAGCCACAAGGCGTCCGCGAGCCTGGACCACGCGATGTGGATCCACCGCCCGGTCACCTGGGACGGCTGGATGCTGATGGTCACGGACACGCCCGTCGCCCACGCGGCGCGGCCGCTATCGTACCGGCAGTTCTACACCCGCGACGGAACGCACATCGCATCCGTCGCGCAGGAGGCCATCTTCCGGAAGGAGCGGACGTAAGCTCAGCGCAGGCCCCTGCTCTCTGATGCCGTCGCGCTGCGCTACCCTGCCCGCATGGCGCCCTACGACCATCTCGCCAACCCGCGCGTCCTCATGGTCGCCCAGGACGCCGCCGCCCGCATCGAGCAGCGCGTGGCGGCCGGCGCGAGCGGCCACGAGCTGCTCGCGCAGTGCGTCGCCGACCTGCGTGAGAGCGGGTATCTCGCCACCATCGTGCCGGAGCGGCTGGGCGGGCTCGGCGCGACGATCCTCGATGTCTGCGTCGCGCAGGAGCGGATCGCGGCGGCGCTGGGGTCGGCCGGGCTGGCCGCCAACATGCACGTTATGTACATCGGGAACGCGCTCGTCTCACGGCTCTGGCCCGCCGACATGCTCGACCGCTTCCTGCGCGGCGTCGTCGAGCACGGCTGGTTCATCAACAACTGCCAGGCGGAGCCGGAGATGGGGTCGCCCGCTCGCGGCGGCCTCTTCGCCACGACGGCGACGCGCGTCGACGGCGGCTGGCGCATCGACGGCCGCAAGTCGTGGTCGACCGGCGCGCCGTTCCTCACGCACATCGGCGTCGGCGCGACGGTGCGCGCCGCGGGCGTGCCGGAGCACGTCGGGCAGTTCCTGGTGGAGATGCGCACCCCGGGCATCCGCATCGAGGAGAACTGGGACGGGCTGGCGATGCGCGAATCGGCCAGCCACGACATCGTCTTCGACGGCGCGTTCGTGCCGGACGCGGACGTGATTCGCGTCAGCCCCACGGGCGAGAAGTACACGCCGCCGCTCGAGACGTCGCCGTGGCACGGGCTGCCGTGGGCGGCGACGTACACCGGCGTCGCCGTCGCCGCGCGCGACTGGGTCGCCGGCTACGCGGCCACGCGCGTGCCGACGAACCTCGGCAAGCCGATCGGCGACCTCCCGGGCGTGCGCGCGAAGCTGGGCGAGATCGAGGCGCTGCTGATGACGTCGCGGCGGCTGATCGCGGGCACAGCGCGCGACTGGGTGGAGGACAGGATGGACCGCGGCGAGCTGGCGGCGCAGGTGGGGCTGGTGAAGTCGATCGCGACGAACAACGCCGTGCGCATCACCGACCTGGCGCTGCGCATCGCCGGCGCCGCCGGGCTGGCCCAGCGCAACACGCTGGAGCGCTGCTTCCGCGACGCGCGCAGCGGCCTCATCCACCCGCCGCTCGATGACGTCGCGCTGGAGGCGGCGGCCGTGCGTGCGATGCGGCCGTACCGTGAGGGCTGAGCCTCGCGGAGACGAGTACGGCGGCTCAGCGTCAAGCGGCTGCTTCGCGTTCCCGCCCCAGCATCGCGGAGAAGAGCGCTTCGTAGCGGTCCGTGACCGTCTCCCAGGAGTAGCGGCGGGCGCGCTCCATGGCGGTCTGCTGCGCGGGGATGCGCAGGTCCGGGTTGCAGGCCAGCTCCTGGAGCCGGGCGCGAAGCTGCTCGACGCTGTCGTACAGGAAGCCGCTGCCGCCGAGCACTTCGCGGTTCTCCGGCGTCGCGCGCGCCAGCACGCAGTTGCCGTAGCCCATCGCCTCGACGAGGGCCGGATGCGTGCCGCCGACCTCCGTCGCCTGCACGTAGCAGTAGGCGCTCTGCTGTAGCGCGCGGTAGCCCTCGCCATAGACGAAGCCGAGGAACTTGATGCGGGGGTCTTTCGTCGACTTGAGGCGGGCGACGTACTCGGCCGCGTACGGTGCGTCGCCCACGATGGCGAGCTGGAGGTCGGTCTCGACGCCCTCGAATGCCTCGATGACCTGATGCGCGTTGTTCTCCGGCTCCAGCCGCGAGACGTAGAGCACGTAGCGCTCCGGCTCGAGGCCGAGCGCGCGCACGACGTCGGGCATGGGGTTGCGGCCGACGGGGGTGCCGTACGGGATCATCACCGAGTCCTTGCCGTAGGTCTCCAGGTAGTAGTCGCGGATGACGTCGGCGTCGCTGATCATCACATCGGGCACGATGGTGGAGAGGCGCTCGCAGACGCGATAATAGGCGCGGCCCAGGGCGCCCCACTTCTTTCGCTGGCGTTCGATGCCGTCGACGTTGATGCTCACCTTCGTGCCGAGGAGCCGCGGCACCCAGGCGAACGGCGCGTTGGCCCCGTTGCAGACGAGAATGACGTCGTAGCGCTCGCGCAGGCCGTGGAGCACCGAGAGCGCGGTGTGCGCCACCGTGTCGAAGTACTTGTGGCGGATCGTCGGCAGGACGACGAGACGCACGCCGCGATAGGGCGACGGCGTCTTCACGTGGTGCGACCGGCCGTAGACGGTGACGTCGTGCCCGCGACCGGCGAGGCGTGTCGCCAGCTCCTCCGCGAACGTCTCGAAGCCGCCGTAATTCGCCGGTATGCCGCGCGTGCCCATGATGGCGATCTTCACGCGCGCACCTCGGCGGGGCTCACTGCCGCCGGCCGCTGCGCGAGGACGCGCTCGTAGACCGACAGCAGCCGCTCGTAGTGGCGCTCCAGGCTGAGGTCCGACGCGGCCGCGCGGGCGCGCTCGCCCATCGCCGCCATCTCGCCGGGATGCTCCCGGGCCCAGCGCAGCTTCGACGCGAGGCCGGCGATGTTGCCGGCGTCGTAGAGGAGCCCCGTCTCGCCGTCGCGCACAAGCTCCGGGATGCCGCCGAGCCGGGAGCCGATGACGGGCGTCGCCGCGACGAACGCCTCGATCACCACCATCGGCTGGTTCTCGTACCACTCCGACGGCACGACGACGGCGAGCGCCCCACGCATCAGCGCCTGCGCTTCAGCCGGTGCGCGGCGGCCGAGGAACTCGATGCCGGGGCGTCCGGCGTAGCGCGTCTGCAGCTCGGACAGCGCGGGGCCGTCGCCGACGATGCGGACGGCCACCCCGGCCAGCGACGCCGCCTCACACAGCGTGGCGACGCCCTTCTCTTCCGCGACGCGGCCGACGAACACGAAGCCGTCGCGCCGCGCCGGTGCGCCCGGCGCCGCGGGCGTCACCGAGACGGCGGGGTTCGGCAGCACTTCGACCGGATAGGGGAAGCCCATCTCGCGGAACTTCTCGGCCAGGAAGCGGCTCGGCGAAAGGAACAGCCGCACCTTCTCGTAGCTGCGCAACAGGCGATGCTGCACGTATGACTCCGCCGAGAGCAGGACGCCGCGCGCGAGGCCGCGGCAGCGCGTGGTCGCCGCGCGGTAGAAGCGGCCGCCGCTGCACCGCTCGCAGATCGCGCCATGCGCGCGCAGCGTGTACGCGGGGCACACCAGCTTGTAGTCGTGCAGCGTCATCACCACCGGCACGCCTTCGTCGCGCAGCGCGCGGATGATCGACGGCGTGATCTGGTGGTTGATGCTGTGCAGGTGCGCGACGTCCGGACGGTGGTCGCGCACGAGGCGCCGCAGGCAGCGCGCCGCCTCTCGCGAATCGACGAAGTTCAGCGCCGCGCCCAGCGTGGCCGGCGACGGCCGGATGGTGCGGAGGTCGCGGTACGGGGCGAAGTACGCCGCATATGGCGACGGACGGTTGTCCGGATGCTGCATCGCGAAGTCGATCACGTCGTGTCCCCGCGCGGCGAGCAGGTCGCGAGTTGCGAAGAGGACGCTCTCCGGGCCGCCATGGTCGTAGAAGAACTTGTTGGCGAGCAGGATGCGCATCAGGCCTGCGCCTCCGCCGCGCGCGGCGCCGGGATGCGTGACCGCCTGTTGCGCTCCTCGTTCTCCCGCGCCCGGGCAAACCGGTCGTACGCGCCGCTCTCGACGACGATGACGCCGGCGAACGCCCAGAAGTACCATTCGAGCACTGTGATCACGAGCAGGTTGTCGCCGCCGGACATGATGGCGCGCGCGATGAACGTCATCATGAACGCGAGCATCAGGTCACGCTTGAACGGCGACTCAGCGGCGGCGGCACCGTCGCGCGTGATGCGGAAGAGGCTCGCATAGAGGATGACCGTCGCGGCGAGGCCAAGAAGGCCCGTCTCCGCAAGCAGGCGCACGTACTCATTGTGCGTGAACTCGCCGCGGACGATGTCGACGGACCGCAGCCCGGCGCCAACGGTGGCGAGCTGCGGGAGGGAGGGTACCTCGAGCGTGGCCTCCCATTGTTTCGTGCGCCAGAGCACCGAGGACTCGCAGTACGTCACGCTTTCGCACGTGCCAGACGTGATGTCGCCCAGGCGCGTGTGCACGGACGGTACGGCGAAATAGGCAGCGATCACCACCAGTGGAATGAGCACAATCGTCCAGCGGGCGCGATACCACATGAGGACGGCGAGCATCACCAGCATCCCCAGCCACGCCCCCCGCGTCTGCGTCGCGTAGATGCTGAACGCCATCACGGGGATCAGGAGCCCCAGGCCCACGCGTGCGACGCGCGACTGTGCGTGCAAGAACAGCACCAGCGCCAGCGGGAAGATCTGCACGAGGTAGAACGCGTACGGCGACGGATGGACGAACGTGCCCATGATCCGGTTGTACCCGGGCGTATCGTGGTTGCCGGTGTCCGTCACGTACTGGTGCAGGCCCACCACCACCGGGATCAGCGCCGAGAGCACGACCATGCGAAGCAGCCAGCGGCGTTCGGCGTGCGTGCGCATCAGGTCAACCGTCAGGATGTACACGACGAGGGCGCCGACGGCCCGCAGCCAGTCCTGCAGTGACAGCCCGATGTCGGGCGAAAACGCCAGGCCGGCGAAGGTGATCGCGACGAACGCCGCGAACGGCGTGACCAGGGGGATGCGTCTGAGGTCGATGCGGTGGAGCGCGATGTGCGCGACCCCGAGGCCGATGACCAGCAGGCTCATCAGCGCGTTCGCGTTCACGTTCACGGAGCCGCCGACGGCGACGAGCTGGACGGTTGCGCTGACATCGACGGTCGCGCGCACGAGGATGAGCGCCAGCAGCGCCACGCGGGTATCGACGAGGGCGATCAGCACGAAGGCGCCGACCACCGCCGTCGCGAGCGCCGCCTGCAACGGCAGCGTCATGATGAGGAGCGCGACGAGCGCGCCCATCGCCGCGGAGAGCGCGACGTCGCTGTGGCGGCGGAAGAGCCGCAGCGGGCTCGGACGCTGTGTGTGCGGGGTGGAGGCGGTCAGCGCCGACACATCACCCTCCCGCGACGCCGGTCGCCGCGGCCGCGCGTGCCGCCTCCGGCGCCGTCCGCAGCATCGGCGCGATGATGTCCGAGAGCGTCTCCACGCGGTGGTCCCACGACTGCGCGCGGGCCAGCGCCTGGCGCCCCGCGGCCTTCTCGGGCGAGTCCTCCCGCAGGCATCGCTCGATGGCGCCGACCCAGCCGTCCGGCGTGCGGGCGATCGCCAGGTGCGCCCCCTCGTGCGGGCGAAGCTCCTCGATATCGCTGGCGACGATCGGCTTGCCCGCGGCCAGGTAGTCGTAGAGCTTCAGCGGGAAGACGTGGTGGTTGTAATCGATGAGGCGGTAGCAGATGAGCGCGACGTCCATCGCGCGCAGGTAGCCGGGCAGCTCCGCCGTCGGCTTCTTGCCGAAGATGCGGACATTCGGCAGCGCCCGGAGCCGCGACAGGTCGACGTCGCCCTTCACCAGCCCGACAAGCGCGAGCGACCAGCCCGGGCGTGCGCGGGCGAGATGCTCCAGCACGGCGACGTCGGTGCGAAAGTCGATGACGCCGAAGATGCCGACCACCGGCTTCGGCAGCGAGGCGATGTCCGGGGGGATCTCCGTCGACGGCGCCGTCGCCTGCTCGAACAGCTCGACGTTCGCCGCGTTCGGCACGAAGTGGACGCGCGGGTGGTAGCGCCGCCTCGTCTCGGCGAGCCGCCGCGCCGTGCAGATGACGACGCCGGCCTCGCGGCAGGATTCTCGCTCGCGCGAGGCGAGCGCACGCGCCTGGTTCCACCAGTGCGGCATCGCCGTGAAGTCGTCGACGCAGTGATACACCGTCAGCGCGGGGCGGACCGCGCGGGCGATGCCGGGCATCCCGGGCTGGGCGTTCCAGTAGACGGGGTCGCGGAAGCCGAGCCGAGTGGCCTGTCGCGCGAGCCACGCCCGCATGATGGCGGCGTTGATGCGGTTGACGACGACGTTGGAGCGCAGCGGCAGCACCGGCGGCGGCGAAGCGACCCACAGGTTGCCGCCCAGGCGGCGCGGCCCCGCTAGCCAGCGCCGCACCTGCCGCCACACGGCGCCCGGGCTGCGGATGCCCGTGAAGAACGAAAGGGCGGATACCGGCGGCTCGACGTAGAGCACGCGGTTGCGCGCGGCGAAGCGGCTCATGAGCTGCTGCGGCGTGCCCCAGTGCTCGTCCCAGACGACGAATGACATGCAGACGATGTCGCGGCCTTCGATCATCCCGCCGCCTCCGCCTGCGAAAGCTCGTGCTGGGCGGGGGCGCCGCGCCCGCGCAGGTGCGGCTCCACCAGCGCGGAGATCGCCTCAAGCCGGTGCTCCCACGTGTTCTGGAGCGCCGATTGCGAACGGGCAGCGCGCTTCTCCGGCGAGTCCGTCGCCAGCGCCTCCTCGATGCGCCGCTCGAACTCCTCGGGCGTACGGCCGATCACGAGCTGGCGGCCGTCGTAGGCGCGCATCTCGTACATGTCGGTCGAGACCATCGGCTTGCCGGCTGCGGCGTACTCGTAGAGCTTCAGCGGGAAGACGTTGTGCGTGTATTCGTTCAGCACGTACGGCAGCAGCGTCACGTCCATCGGCTTGAGGTAGCCGGGCAGCTCCTCGAGCGCCTTGCGGCCGAACGCATGGACGTTCGGCTGCGCGAGCAGTTCGCGCAGCCGGTCATCCTCGACGACGGGCCCCACCAGCGCGAACGACCACTCCGGGCGCCGGCGCGCCAGGTGCAGCATCAGCGGCACGTCGATGCGCCAGTTCACCAGGCCCGCGTACCCGATCACCGGGTGCGGGAGCCGCGCGATCTCGTCCGGGACCGGCAGCCCGGGGTCCATCGCCGTCGCGAAGAGCCCCACGTCCGCGCCTTCAGGCACGAAGTGCGTGTTGGGGTTGAACGGCCGGCGGTTCTCCACCAGCTTCCGCCCCGTGCAGATTACGACGTCCGACTCGCGGCAGGCGATCTCCTCGAGCGCGCGCACCTCCGCCTCGTTGTTCCAGTTGTACGGCGCCGCGGCGAAGTCATCGACGCAGTAGTAGACCTGCACTGCCGGCTTCAGGGCGCGGCCGAGGGTGGGGAATCGTGGCTGGAAGTTCCAGTAGATGACGTCCCGGAAGCCGAGCGCGCGCGCCTGCGCGGCCAGCCAGCGGCGGAGGATGACGGCGTTCAGCCGGTTGACGTGCCTGTTCGTGCGCTTCGGGAGGATCGGCGGCGGCGCGGCGACCCAGAGTTTGTCCGCGACCTGCCGGTTGCCGCGGCGCCAGTGCGCGATCTTCGCGCGCACGGCGGCGGGCGAGCGCATCCCCCGCACGAACTCCAGCGGCGATACGGGCATGTCGACGAAGAGCACGCGATTGCGGCGCGCCAGCCGCGACATCAGGTACTGCGGCGTCTCCACCATATCGTCCCATGCCCCGAACGAGACGCAGACGATATCCCGGCCTTCGATCACCGCAGGTCCCCTCGTTGTCTACGCCCTCGTCGCGATCTCCGCCTGCGCACGCACCGCTTCCCGCGCGAACGGCGGGTACGACGTCACCGCGTCGATCACCTGCGCGATCTCGCGCTCCGAGAGCGTCGGGAACAGCGGCAGCGTGATGATGGAGCGATAGACGGCCTCGGTCACCGGCAGGGGCGTCGTAGCGTATGCCGCGTATGCCGGGTGCATGTGCGTCGGGACGAAGTGCACGTGGCAGCCGACGCCGCGGCTCTTCAGGTGCAGCATCATCGCGTCGCGGTGCTCCTCCGGCACGCGGATGACGTACTTGTGCTGTGCCGTGAACGCGTAGTCCTTCACAACCGGCGTGCGCACCCAGTCGAGCCCGGCGAACGCGGCGTCATACGTGGCGGCGATCTCGCGGCGCCGCTCGTTGTGGCGTTCCAGCTTCCGGAGCTGCACGATGCCGATGGCGGCGGAGAGGTCGTTCATGTGGTGGCGGTAGCCGATCTCCTCCGTCACGTGGAAGTAGTCCATCTCGCCGTCGGCGGGCGGCGTCCCGGGCGGGCGCGCGTGTCCAAGCCAGCGCAGTTTGCGCATGCGGCGGTCCATCGCCTCGTCCTGCAGCGTCACCATGCCGCCGGCGCCCGTCGCCAGGTTCTTCACCGGGTCGAAGCTGAACGTATTGACCGGCCCGAACGACCCGATGGGCCGGCCCTTGTAGCGGGAGCCGCATGCGTGCGCGCTGTCCTGCACCACCGGCAGGCCACGCGCGTCCGCCAGCGCCATGATCGGGTCCATGTCGCACGGGTGGCCAGCGTAGTGCACGACGCAGATCGCGCGGGTGCGCGGCGTGATCCGCTTCTCGATCGCCTCAGCGGTGAGGTTGCCCGTCTCCTCGTCGATGTCGGCGAAGACCGGCACGCCGCCGGCTCGGATGATGGCGTGATTCGTCGCCACGTAGGTCAGCGACGTCGTCACCACCTCGCCGCCATCCAGGTCCAGCACGTGGAAGCCCAGCTCGAGCGCGGCGGTCCCGGAGTTCACGCCCACGGCGTACGGGGCGCCCACGTACTCCGCGAAGCGCTGCTCGAACTCCTTCGTCTTCGGGCCGAGGCCGAGGTAGCCGTTCGCCAGCGGTTCCTTGAGGGCGTACCACTCCTCCTCGTCGAGCGCGGGCTTGAATACCGGGATCATCGCTAACTCCTCGCTGCCGTCGCTTCCACGTGGCTCGCGCGCTCACCCGCATCCATGCTCGCGCCCTGCACCCTGAGTTGTTCGGCGGCCTCGGCCAGCATGGGCGCCAGGCGCCCCACGGCGAGGTCCCACGTCCATCGGGAGACCGCCCGGTCTCGCGCGGCGGCGCTCATGCGCGCGCGCAGGCCGTTGTCCCGCAGCAGTACGTCGACCGCTTCGGCGAGCGTCGCCGGGTCCCGCTCACGCAGGAAGCCGGTGAGGCCGTCGACCACCGTCTCGCGCGGGCCGGCCTCGTCCACCGCCACCACCGGCGTCCCGCTCGCCATCGCCTCCAGCGGGGCGATGCCGAAGGGTTCGAGATGCGGAGTGTACAGCATCAGGCGCGCCGTCCTGAGCAGCCGCTTGAGCTCCTCGTCCGGCACCCCGACGCGGACCTCGACCTCGACCGCGCACGCCGCGGCCACCGCCTCCAGGTAGCGGCGCTCGCGCGGGTCCTCGTCGTTGCCGGCGATGACCAGCTTCGGCCTCCGCTCCGCGGGTATGGCGCCGATGGTGCGGATCGCCCAGTCGTACCCCTTGCTGGGGATGATCGTCCCTGGTCCGCTCAGCACGAAGTCGCCCGGCCGTTCGCCTCGCGGACGGAACTCCTCGACGTCGACGCCGGGATGGTTGACGATCGGCTCGATGCCGTACGCCCGGCGCGCGTACGCGCGCGTGTACTCGGAGTTCACGACGACGACGCTCGCGCTGCGCGCCGCCTGGGCATCCCACGCTTTGCGCAGTCCCGCGTAGCCCGCGCTCAGGTGACGCCACGCGGCCCGAAGCGGTGCCAGCGCCCGGGGCGTGCGCAGGTACGGGCGCGGCACCGCCGGCTCGTAGACGGTGCGCATCGGCTCGTGGCAGTAGTACGCGCTCGGTGTGCGCAGGTGCCGCAGGATCAGCGGGGCGTACGTGTAGTCGCCGATCGACGCAAAGACGAGGTCGTAGCCGCGTGCGTCGATCTCGCGCGCCAGCGCGCGGGCCCGGCGGTCGAACCTGATGAAGTCTGCGTACGACGCCGGCACGTTCAGCACGCGGCCCGCCCTGCCCGGGACGCGCGGCAGGTCGTGGAGCGTCCGCACGTCGGTGCGCTGCGCGAGGTCGGTGCCGTCCGGGTACTGCGCGCCGCTGCTCGATCGGTTGATGCAGAACAGGTCGATGTCGTGGTAGCGGTCGAGGCGCGTGACGACTTCGTACAGCCAGCGGCGGCCACCGCCAAAGCCCACGTTGTAATAGATGGCGATGCGTTTGCGGCCGCTCATCGCGTCGTGCTCGCTTCCGGGACGGCCTTGGGCAGCGGCTCCACCGGCTCGTGGCGCCGCAGCAGGTCGCGCACCTCTCCGACGGAGACGACCCGCAGGGCGGCGATACCAGCGCCGAAGAGCACACCGAACACGACCGCCTCCGTCTCCCACGGCAGGTGCAGCGCGTAGACCGCGATGCCCGTCACGCCGACGACAGGCAGCAGGCGCCCCACAACCCAGAACGACGGCGGCGCGCCGA
Organism: Dehalococcoidia bacterium; assembly: GCA_035583735.1. Lineage (GTDB taxonomy): Bacteria > Chloroflexota > Dehalococcoidia > DSTF01 > JACRBR01 > DATMAH01. The sequence goes on along the minus strand of DATMAH010000011.1, from coordinate 4,070 downwards.
TGTATCGGCTGAGGATGACCAGGGCCGGCAGCAGCACCGCCGCTTCGGTGATGACCGTGGCGGCGGCCGCGCCCTCCTTATCGTAGAGGGGGATCAGCACCAGGTTCGCGGCCACGTTCACCGCCAGCCCGAGACAGGCGATCCACAACAGCGCGCCCTGCTTGCCGATGGCGATGAGCCCATGGTCGACCAGGTTCGAGATCCAGATCAGCGCGACCGCCATCGCGAGCACCTGCATGCCACGCACCGACTCCGTGTACTCCGCCCCGCCGATGATCCGCACCGCGGGCTCCGCGAAGAGGATGATCCCCGTGACGATGATCATCGCGAGGATCGAGAGCAGGTCGTGCGACCGCTGGTACAGGCGCTTGAAATCGGCGTGCTCGCCACGCTGATGATGGCCGGAGAGCAGCGGGTACACCGACCCGACGAAGAAGAAGCTCAACGGAAACGCGAGGTCCACCACCCTGTAGGAGAACCCGTAGAAGCCGACATCCTCCGAGTCGGCGAACGCCTTCAAGATCAGGATGTCGATCCGGCCGTACGCCGTGATCACAAGCACAGCCAGCCCCAGCGGCAGCGCCTCGCGCAGGACGTCTCGCGCATGGCGCACGTCGAAGCGGAAGTGCGGCCGAACGAACCGGCGCGCGAAGTACAGGCAGACCAGGCTGTTCGCCAGCACGCCGATGTCGTACGCGATGACGAGCTTGATCAGCCCGCCGCCGATGAACGCCACGAATGCCATCGCCGCCAGGCCGAAGACGGACTGGGCGATGTTGCCCAGGGCCGCGTACTCCATCCGCAGGTTCGCGGCGAAGGTGGCCGTGTACGAGCCGCTGAAGATGGTCAGCGGGAACGAGAGCGATGCGACGGCGATCGCCATCTTCATCTCGTACCCGTAACCGAGGATGAAGGAGATGCTGATGGCCAGGACCGACGAGACGAGCGCGAGCAGCGTGCGGATGGTGAGCACCGTGCCCATCAGCTCGTCCGGGTCGCGCTCGCTGGCCGCCAGGTGGCGAATGGCGATGGTCGCGACGCCGAAGTCGCTGATGTTCACGAGCGTGAGGTAGGCGATGATGAAGTAGTACTGGCCGAAACGCTCCGGCCCCAGGTAACGGCTGAGCAGCGTCAGCGTGATGATGGCGAGCGCCATCGTGATGCCGCGGCCGCCAAGCTGCACCAGGCTGTTCCGGGCGATGGAGCGCGCCCTCTGGGCGCCGGCCTGCTCGCCCACGGCTACACCTCGGTCGCTTTGCAGTAGACGAGTCCGAGCGTCTTGCCGCCGAGGCTCGCCAGCTCCTCCACCGTCTCCTCGACGCTGGTGCTGCTGGCCTGCCCTTCCGCCGCGACGAGCACGACGCAATCGGCAACCGGCGCGATCACCGCGGCGCCGGCGCCGGAGGACATCGCCGAGCCGTCGATGACGACGGCGTCGTACTCACGCTCCACGTAGTCGAGGAACTCGCGCATCTCGACGGAGGCGAGCGGTTCGGATGGGTCGCTGAGCTTCGCGCCGGCGGTGAGGACGCTCAGCCGCGGTACGGGCGTCTGCTGCACGATCTGCGCCGTCGCCTCGGGCAGCGGCGCTGTCGGGCGCGCGCCGTTGGTGGAGATGAAGTTGAAGAGGCCGGGCGAGATCGGCAGGTTGAACAGCTTGTGCACGTCGGGCCGGCTCAGGTTCGCGTCGAGGAGCAGCACGCGCATGCCTGCCTGCGCCATCGCCATCGCCGAGTACGTGGCCACGGTGGTGTTGCCTTCTTCGGATTTTGTGCTGGTGAAGAGGACGCTCTTGCGCCCGCTCTCCTGGAGCGCGGTCTGGAGCTTCGTCGCCAGCAACCGGTAGTCGGGGGAGACCGGCGGCGGCGGATACTTCCAGCGCACCCCGAACGGGATCGACGCCAGCACCGGCAGCCGGGTCACGCTCTCGAGGTCGCGCACGCCGCGCAGGGTCGGGTCGACGTACTCGAGGACGAGGGAGAGCGCGACGCCCGCGACCAGCCCCGCGAGCAAGCCGGCGGCGAGGTTGAACCGCCAGCGCGGCTCGATGGGCGCCGCCGGAGGCTCCGCCGCCTCGATGAGCGTGAAGGCCCGCGCCGCCTGGCCCTGGCGGATCTGCGCGTTCTCCAGGTCCGCCAGGAGGCTCTGGTACGACGCCTGCGCCACATCGACGAGCGACTCCTGGAACGCGATGTCGGACTGCGGGGCACCCGCCGACTGCAGCCGCGCCAGTTCACTCTGGGCGTCCTCGAGCCGTGCGCGCGCGATCTCCACCTGCTGCTCCAGCACGGCGGCGGAGTTCGGGATGGTGGTGGCGAGGAACGCGGGGTCGCGCAACAGGTTCGCGAGCTCGTTCGCGATCGCCGCAGCGTCGTCCGCGTCGTTCGCCCTTGCCGAGATCTCCAGCAGCTCGGTGCCGTCCACCGGCCGGATCTCGACGCGCTCGGCGAGGTCGCCGTCGTCCTGGAGGTTGAGGTTCTCGCTGACGCGCGTGAGGAACTGGTTTGTGCGGATGATCTCGGAGTAGGTGAAGAGGAACCGGTCGGCGGAGTTGGGGTCCTGCGTGTCGATGCCGGCTTCGTTGAGGTTGACGCGCGCGACGGCGGTCGCCTCGTACACGGGCTCGGTCAGGTAGCTCAGCAGCGTTGCGCCGAGCAGCGAAAGCACGACGGGAATGACCAGCACCCATTTGCGCCGGTTGACGAGCTGGAGATAGCGCTCGATCTGGAGTCGGCTCTGCTCGTTCACTCGCTCGCTACGTGCCCGGTCCGTTCATCGAGTGAACGCGAACCGCGGCCCCGCCTCCCCTGTTCCACGCCAGAGCTGTGTGCCTGGCACATCGCGCCTACCAGGCTCCGCGTCCGGTGAAGACCGCCAGGGGCGTCTTAAGTGCGATGTATGCGTCGCGCAGCAGCGACCAGCGCTCGATGTACTCCAGGTCCAGCTCCACCATCTCCTCGAAGCCCACTTCGCTACGGCCGCGCACCTGCCACAGGCCTGTCATGCCCGGCGTTGCTGCGAGGCGGCGCATATGGTGCGGCGTGTAATGCGCCACTTCACGCGGGAGCGGCGGACGCGGGCCGATCAGGCTCATCTCGCCGCGGACCACGTTGAAGAGATTCGGCAGCTCGTCGAGGCTGGAACGCCGCAGGAACGCGCCCACGCGCGTCACACGCGGGTCCCGCCGCATCTTGAAGATCAGCGGCGCGTCGTGGTGGTTCTGTTCTTCGAGCTCGTCGCGCATGACCTCAGCGTCGGAGCGCATCGAGCGGAACTTCCAGAACAGGAACGGCTGGCCGTACCGGCCCACGCGCTCTTGCTTGACGAACACGGGACCGGGAGAGCTCAGCTTGATGGCGATGGCGATCGCCGTCATCGGGATCGCACAGATGATCAACAAGAGCATGGCGCCGATGCGATCGAGCACCGGCTTTACGACATCGTACGCGAACCCGCCGAGCTCGGGATAGACGATTGGCTCGGTATGCTGCCTGCTGACGGCGACATCGGCAACTTCAGAGTCACCCTGGAGAATCGTTCTCATGCTGATGGTTCCGCCGGGTTCAACGAGGCAAGCTTCCGTGCCAGGCAGCCAATCGAGGTGAGGGCGGGGCGGAGTGGGTTCCGACTCAAGAACATAACACGTTATCGGCGCGCCCAGAAAGATGGGAGCCCGCCAATTCCTCCGGGATCCTTGTCAAATACGTTCGTACGGGCTCGCTGGCGGCTCCCCGTATTGGGGTCGCCCTTCCTAACGCGGCCTCGCCCTTCGCGTTACCGCTCGCCGGCCTCCAACGCCGTGGAGCTCCGGCGCATGGTAGCGAACAACCGGCCTTCCCGGCGTAACGGTGGCGTTAAGATGAGCCTCCTTGACGGTTTGCCGCTACGACAGGCATCCGCCGCTCACCCGATCGGAGAGTGGGCCGGTGCCCACGGAAGCGGAGAGGGGGGACGCCCATCGGGCGTCCCCCCTCTCCGTCCGGCCGGCGCGGGCCGGCGCCTCAGTTGCTGATCGGCGGCAGCAGCGGCTGACGCGGCGTGCCCCCGCCGCCTACGTTCGAGGAGCTGTT
>DATMAH010000010.1:0-5691 GCA_035583735.1 Dehalococcoidia bacterium | reverse complement strand
GCCGAGCCGCTCGTCGAGCGACAGCGCCTTCGTCCGGCCGACGGAGAGGCGGTGGCTGAACCAGTTGATCAGCGTCACGAGGTTCTCGTTCGCGCGGGTCTCCTCGCTGAACAGCAGGTCGAACAGGCCGAAGTCGATGATGTCCTTCAGCGACCACGAGTAGGGGCGCACGTCGCCGGGGCGGTCGGTGGTGATGGCGAGCGGCGAGCCGCTGCGCAGCGGGGTCTCCGGCGCGTAGTAGGCGATGCTGCGGAAGACGTCGGGCTCGGCGACGCCCATCTCGGCCCAGACGCGCGCGTCGTCCTCGGTGAACTTCGTCGACCAGCGGTCCAGCCAGAAGAGGTCGAACCCCTTGACGTTGAAGATAATGGCCTTGATGCGCGGCCGCACGCCGGTGCCGGTGAGCCCCGCGGCCGTCCGTTTGACGGCGTTGACGGTCTGGTACGTCGCCAGCGTCAGGAAGGACGACTTGGTGCCGGAGCCGGCGGCGCCGTTGACGTTGAGGTGGCCGGACTGGGCGCCGAGAAGGAAGTCCTGGTCGAGGAAGGCGCGGCCGGCGGTGGAGTCGCCGCCGTTGCGGATGAGGCCGACGGCGACGCCGCGGTCCGCCGCGTAAGCGTCCATCTCGTACGCGCGCTCGGAGTCGCGCTCGCCGCAGGAGAAGACGGTGCTGCCCTCGATGGGCGGCGCGAGCTTGGGGGGGAAGGCGTTGACGACGCGCGCCTTCGCGTAGGTGACGCCGTCGCGGTCGAGCATGAGGTCGTCGGCGACGGGGTCGCCGTCGTGGGCGGCGAGCTCCATGTGCATGGAGCTGATGGTGCTGCGGCGGTAGACCTGTTCGACGACGCCGAAGAGCTCGACGGCGACGCCGCCCATGTTCGTGGGCACGCGGACGATCTGCGTCTGCTCGACGAGCTGTCCGGGCGCGACCCAGAAGAAGAACTCGTCGACGTTCGCCTCCTGGCCGATGGGGCAGCCGATGCGGCCGACGGGCGCGGGCTGGCGCTGTGGTGTGGCGCCGTTGATCTCGGTCATGCGTGTTCCCCGGTTTCAGCGGACGAGTGGCATGTCAAGCGAACCCATACACGGCGGCGGTCCGTGACGATAGTATCACTCGCATGGAGTGCATGTTTCATGGCGGCGTCCGCGCGGTGGGAAGCGTGCGCCTGTCCGTCCTTATCACGAAGCGCGGCGAACGACGCACGCCGGCCTTCGACGCTCCCCTGTGCGCCCGCTGCCGCGCGCGTCTCCTCGACGGGCAGCCGCACCAGCATAAGCGCCCCGTCTGGTGGCTCGCGGAAGGCGGGGGCGTGGACGGTCCTCAGCCCCGGCCGACTCAATCGTCGGAGGGGCCGCCGACCCGCCGGCGCGCGTCATACCGAGAGCTGGCGCCGACGACCCCTGAGCACGGCTATCGAAGCCCGAGCATCCGGCGGGACCGCCGCGGCTTCTGACGGCCGGCCGTCCGCACCAGAGCCGCCCCGCTATACTCCCAGCGTGCCCGTCACGGACGGGCGTCTGGAGCGCACGTGATCCGCACCCGCATCGCCGGCCTCGGCCACTACCTGCCCGAGCGCGTCCTGACCAACGCCGAGCTGGAACGCATGGTCGAGACGTCGGACCAGTGGATCCGCGACCGGACGGGCATCCAGGAGCGGCGGATCGCCGCCCCGCACGAGACGTCCAGCTCGCTGGCGACGAACGCCGCCCGGATGGCGCTCGAGGACGCGCGCATGGCGCCGGGCGAGATCGACCTCGTGATCGCCGCGACGACGACGCCGGACGGCCTCTTCCCGGCCGTCGCCTCGCTGGTGCAGGACCGCATCGGCGCCACGCGTGCGGGGGCGTTCGATGTCAACGCCGCGTGCGTCGGCTTTCTGTCGGCATTCTCCGTTGCCGCGCAGTTCATCGCGGCCGGCACGTACCGGCGCGTCCTCGTCGTTGGCACGGAGGTGCTGTCGCGCATCGTCAACTACGAGGACCGCGGGACGTGCGTGCTCTTCGGCGATGGCGCCGGTGCCGTCGTCCTGGAGGCGGCGGAGTGGGGCGGGCCGGTGGGCATCGTGCTGCACAGCGACGGCTCGAAGAAGGGCGCGCTCTTTGCGGAAGGCCCGTGTGGCGCGCGCGACCAGTACCCGGACGGCGCGCCGAAGCACCTTTGCATGATCAACATGGACGGCCCGGCGATCTTCAAGTTCGCGGTGCAGGCGATGACGGCGTCGGTGAAGGAGTCGCTGGCGAAGGCGGCGCTCACGGTGGACGACGTCGACGTCCTGGTCGCGCACCAGGCGAACCTGCGCATCGTGCAGGGGACGGCGAAGCAGCTCCACATCCCGGAGGAGCGCGCGCTGATCACGGTGCACAAGTACGGCAACAACTCCTCGGCGACGATCCCGATCGCGCTCAGCGAGGCATACCGCGAAGGGCGCCTGGAGGACGGGATGCGGCTGGCGATCTGCGCCTTCGGCGGCGGCCTGGCGTGGGGGTCGATGATCCTGGAGTACACGCGCACGGGCGCGGTGCCCGCTCCGCGCAGGCCGGCGCTGGCGCACGCCCCCGCCGGGGGCCAGTGAACGTAGCGACGGTGCACGGTCAGGTACAGCGAACTACCCTCTGGGTGCGGGTGACGTGGTCCGGTAACGCCAGCCATCCTCCAGTCTCCACCCTCCATCTTCTCTCGCTGGAGTACAGCGACGGCGCGCCGTAGCCTCATCACGTGACGCCCGAGCAGATCGCCCTCCGCGAGCGGCAGCTCGCCGGCTCTCGCTGGCGCCGCTTCCTGCTCTCGCTTCCCGGCCAGCTCCTCAGCAACACGACGGCGTCGCGCCTGCCGCGGGAGATGCTCATGCAGGCGGACCACCGCGTCCTCGAGATCGGCTGCGCGTCCGGCAGCCGGCTGCTCGTCTTCGACCAGCAAGTCCGGTTTCGCAGCGTGTCGGCCGCCGGCGTCGAGCCGGTGCCGTCGCTCGCGCGGCGCGCCGGGCGTGCCTTTCTCGACGCGGCGCGGCCGATCACGGCCATGCTCGCCGACCCGGCGGCGCTTCCCTTCCGCGACGGCGTGTTCGAGATGGCGTTCTGCGATGACCTGCTGCGCTTCCTGGACGTCCGCTCGGCGCAGGCGGCGCTGTCGGAGGCGGCGCGCGTCATCCGGCCGGGGGGGCTGCTGCTGGTGTGGGACCTCGCGCCACCGGACGGGCGCTTCGGCTGGTGGCAGCGCTTCTGGCTGCGGGGTTACGGGGGGGAGGGCGTGCGCATCGTGTCGCAGGACAAGCTGATGTCGCTGGCCGAACGCAGCGGCTTCGACTTCACGCGGCCGGCGTTGCTCCGGCCGTTTCTCTGGCCGCCGGTGCCACGCGTGTCGTTCATCGCGGGCACGCTGCCGCCGGGGTGGCGCCGCGAGGGCGACAACCTCATCCCGCCGCGAGAGCAGAGCCGCTAGCGGTACAGCCGGTGCTCATCGATATAGCCGGCGACGCCCGGCGGCAGCAGGTATCGCACGGGGCGGCCCGCGGCCACGCGTCCGCGCACGTCCGTCGAGGAGACGTCGACGCGGGGCATCTCAAACTTCAGCACGCGGTCGAGGTCGATGCCCGTGACGCGCGCCAGCAGGCCGCGCATGTCGGCCGTCTCGCGCGGCGCGACGGCGAGCATCGCGTGGTCGACGATGCGGTGCGGTTCGTGCCAGTGGGGGAGGTCGGCGAAGGCGTCGGAGCCGAGAAGGAAGACGAGTTCGTCGTCCAGGCGCTCGGAGGCGAGGGTGGCGAGCGTGTCGGCGGTGTACGACGGTCCCTCGCGCCGCAGCTCGATGTCGCTGATGCCGAAGCGGTCGTTGCCGGCGAGGGCGATCCGCAGCATCGCCAGCCGGTGTTCGGCGGGTGTGATGCGGCGGTCGTCGCTCTTGCGCCAGGGGTCGCCGGCCGGGACGAACAGCACCTGATCGAGCGAGAGCTGCGCGATCGCCTCGTCGGCCATGATCAGGTGGCCGATGTGCACGGGGTCGAACGTGCCGCCCAGGATGCCGATCCTCATATGCCTCCTCCTGGCCACAGTCTATGGGGATGGCGGCGCCGGGACGGTCCGGCTGCTCGCCAACTGCCCGGTTGCGCGACGGTGCGGGGGCGTGCGCCAGTACGGGAGGGCGGCGGCTACTCGCGCAGCCAGCGCGCGGCGTCCTTGGCGAAGTAGGTGATGATGATGCCGGCGCCGGCGCGCTTGATGGCGAGGAGCATCTCGGTAGCGGCGCGGCGGCCGTCGATCCAGCCGTTGCGGGCGGCGGCCTGGAGCATCGCGTACTCGCCGCTGACGTTGTAGGCGGCGAGGGGGGCGTCGAATTCGTCGCGGGCGCGGGCGATGACGTCGAGGTAGGGCAGGGCAGGCTTCACCATGATGATGTCGGCGCCCTCGTCGATGTCGGCCTCGATCTCGCGCAGGGCCTCGCGGGCGTTGGGCGGGTCCATCTGGTAGCCGCGGCGGTCGCCGAACTGCGGGGCGCTGCCGGCGGCTTCGCGGAAGGGGCCGTAGAAGGCGGAAGCGTACTTCGCGCTGTACGCCATGATGGGCGTGGTCTCGAAGCCGGCGTCGTCGAGCGCTTCGCGGATGGCGAGGACGTCGCCGTCCATCATGTCAGAGGGCGCGACGATGTCGGCGCCGGCGCGGACGTGTGAGACGGCGGTGCGCGCGAGCAGGTCGAGCGTGCGGTCGTTGTCGACGTCGCCGTTCTCGATGATGCCGCAGTGGCCGTGGTCCGTGTACTCGCACAGGCAGACGTCGGTGATGACGACGAGGTCCGGCGCGGTGCGCTTGAACTCGCGCACGGCGTCCTGGACGATGCCGCCTTCGGCGTACGCCTCCGAGCCGGCGGCGTCCTTCATCGCCGGCAGGCCGAAGAGCAGGACGGCGGGGATCTCGAGCTGGCGCAGCTCTTCGGCTTCGCGGCCGACCTGGTCGAGGGAGATGCGGTACTGGCCGGGCATGGAGGGGATCTCGTCGCGGACGCCGTGGCCGTGGGTGACGAAGAGCGGGTAGACGAAGTCGTGCGGGGAGAGGCGCGTCTCGGCGACGAGGCGGCGGAGGCCCTCGCTGCGGCGCAGGCGGCGGTGGCGGGCGAATTCGTTGCGTGTGCGGAGGATCATCGCTGTGCCCTCTGCCCTCCGCCCATGATGGCGGGAAGCTCGACGAGTTCGCGCGTGAGCGGGTCGACGCTCAGTCCTAGCGCCTCGAGCGTCATGACGCCAAGGAGATTCGCATCGCCGTCCTCACCGAAGACGATGTCCGCGAAGCCCATACGGCCCTGATAGCGGAATGGCGCGCCGCCGCGCGTGCGCTCGACCAGCCGTCCGTCGGCGGGGCGAAACGTCTGCGTGCGGTGCGGCGTGACGCCGAGGCGCGCGAGGACGTCGCCCGGCGCAATCGTGTACAGGGCGCCGGACTGGAGTAACGTGAGGCGCTCCGGGCGTGTGAGGTCGCCGGGGTTCATGACGTCCATCTCGACGAAGGTGAGGCCCATGCGTGAATCATAGCCCAGCGGGCTGGTGGCTCCGTGCGGACGTTGACAGGAGTGCGCCGTGGTTGAGAGGAAACCACAGGTTCAGCGATGGACACGGATGGGGTCGGAGGAGGCGTGTGGAGCGATTGTGGCGCTGTCGCGTGGGGCCACGCGGTGGGCGGCGTGGTTCGCCTGCGGCTTCGGGT
>DATMAH010000009.1:0-4944 GCA_035583735.1 Dehalococcoidia bacterium | reverse complement strand
CGGCATGACCCGCATGATGCGGCCCGCGCCGCGCGCAGTCCAGCGACGAGCGCACGCCGCCACTCCAGCGTGCATCCGCGCCACCTGCCGATACCCTTCCCACAACCGCCAGCGACCAGCACCGGGAGCCACGCATGCAAGAGCTGACCGCCCATACCATCCTCGACGGCCTCGTCTTCCCGGAGTGCCCGCGCTGGCGCGACGACGAACTGTGGTTCTCGGACGTCCACGCGCACCGCATCGTCGCGATGACGCCGGACGGCGCGACGCGCACGGTGTACGAGCACGCCGGCCAGCCGGCGGGGCTGGGCTGGACGCCGGACGGGACGCTGCTCTTCGCGTCGATGCTGGACCGCACGCTGCAGCGGCTCGTCGGCGGCAAGGCGGAGGTGGTCGCGGACCTGTCGCCGTTCGAGAGGGTGCAGGTCAACGACATGGTCGTCGACGCCCGCGGACGGGCGTACGTCGGCTGCTTCGGGTTCGACATCAACACCGGCGAGCAGTTCCGCGCGGCAAACATCGTGCTGGTGGACGCCGGCGGCTCGGCGCGCGTGGCGGCGGACGAGCTGCGCTTCCCGAACGGCATGGTGATCACACCGGACGGCCGCACGCTTATCGTCGCCGAGACGGTGGGCCGATGCCTGACGGCGTTCGACATCGCGGACGACGGCTCGCTGTCGAATCGCCGCGCCTGGGCCGTGGTGCCGACGTTCCCGGACGGCATCTGTCTCGACGCGGAGGGGGCGGTGTGGGTGGCCGGGCCGGCCACGAAACACTGCGTCCGCGTCCGCGAGGGCGGCGAGGTAACGCACCGGGTGCGTCCGGACGGCGAGCGCGGCGTCTACGCCTGCGCCCTCGGCGGCAGCGACGGACGCACGCTGTACCTCTGCACCGCCGACACGACGGGCCCGCAGCTCGCGCAGGGCATCTCGACGGGCTGGCTGGAGGCCGTGCAGGTGGATGTGCCGGCGGCGTGAGACGGCTGGGCGCGCGTCCCGGACGCTACTGCTGCACGAGGCCGACCGGGTTGCCCTCGGGGTCGGCGATGCGGGCGACGGTGGGGCCGTTGGGCACGTCGAAGGGCTCCTGCAGCACCGAGCCGCCCAGCTCCTTTGCCATCTCCAGGGAGGTGCGCAGGTCGCGCACCTGGAAGTACAGCACGAAGCGTGACTCGCCGCCGGGGATGATGTGCCCGGCGGGCGCCGGCTCCGGCCCGCCGATGCCTGCGGGCACCCGCAGCAGCGGCCCGTCCTGGCTGAACGTCCAGTTGAACATGCGCGCGTAGAAGTCGCGCACCTTCTGCGGGTCGCGCGCGACGATCTCCCATTCGACCAGCGGCCGTGCCCAATCCTGCGTCATGGCGGTTGCTCCTCTAACTGGCGGCAGGCCGTCAGGGTAACGGGGGGTGCCGCCGTCGCGGTAGCCGTCCCGGCGTCAGCGCGCGACCAGCCCGCCGTCCACCGGGATGATGGCGCCGGTGATGAAGGAGGAGCGGTCGGAGGCCAGGAACAGGGCAAGCTCGGCCACCTCCTCCGGGCGCCCCATGCGGCCCAGCGGCTCCGATGCCGTGATCTCCCGCTCCGCTCGCGGGTCGGCGTGCGTGACGCGCTCGACCATCGGCGTGCTGATGACGCCCGGGCACAGGCAGTTGATGCGGATGCCCCGCGCCGCGTACTCCAGCGCCGCCGCGCGCGTGAGCTGCACCACGCCGCCCTTCGATGCGCAGTAGGCCGGCATGCCCGGGAAGCCGACCAGCCCGGCCACCGACGCGTTGTTGATGATCGAGCCGCCACCCGTCCGCAGCATCGCCTCGACGCCGTACTTCGTGCCCAGGAACGTGCCCGTCAGGTTGATGGCGATGACGCGGTGCCAGTTCTCGAGGCTGGCTGTGGCGGTCGGCGCGACCTCGCCCTCGATGCCGGCGTTGTTGAACAGCACGTCGACGCGGCCGAAGTGGGCGAGCGCGGCATGCACCAGCGCTTCGACGTGCTCGTCACGGGCCACGTCGCAGTGGACGAACATCGCCGGCTGGTCGCGGGCGGCGATCTCGTCGGCGACGCGCTGCCCGGCGTCCGCGCTCACGTCGGCGACGACGACGGCGGCGCCATTCGCCGCGAACAGCTCGGCCGTGGCGCGGCCGATGCCGGACGCGGCGCCGGTGACGATTGCTACCTTGTTGGCGAGATCGGGCATGGGCGGCCTCTCAGTCTGATACCCGGGCTGGGCACATCCTGCCAGAGGCGTCCGCGGACGTGAATGGCCCGAGCGGGGACAGTTCGCGTGACAAACGGCCCATGCTGCCGTCGCAACCGTCAGCGACGATGAGGACGATGAGACGGACCGGAGGATGTCATGACCGTATACAAGCTCAGCGCCTACCCGAAGCAGATGACGCTTCGCGACGGGAGGGCTGTCACCGTCCGCCCGCTCGAGAAGACAGATGGAGAGCGTCTGAAGGAGTTCTTCCTCCGCGTCTCCCCCGAGGACCGCTACTTCCTGCGCCAGGACGTGACGTCGCCGCGTGTCGTCGCGGCCTGGACGGACGGCATGGACTACGACCGCTCGCTGCCGGTCGTCGCGCTGGCCGGCGACGAGATCGTCGCTGACGCGGTGCTGCTGCGAGGCCGGTACGGCGCGTACCGCAACGTCGCGGAGGTGCGCGTGGTCGTCGACGAGCGCTACCGGAACCAGGGCCTCGGCACCATGCTCGTCCGGGAGCTCTGTGACGTGGCCGCCGACGCCGAGCTGGAGCGCGTCGTGGCGGAGCTGGTGAGCGGCGTGCAGGACGACGCGATCAACGCGATGGAGCAGCTCGGGTTCATACGGGCGGCGACGGTCCACGAGCATCTGCGCGACGAGCAGGGCCGCCCGCACGACCTCGTCGTCATGGTGCTACCGCTGGGGAAATGGTACCAGTGGAGCCGGTTCTAGGGGCGCCTGATGGTTGAGCAGACAACGTACGGAGTGTCCCGAACGGTCCCGGCGCCGTTCGCAGAGACGGTGGAGCGCGTGAAGGCGCTGCTGCGCGACGAAGGGTTCGGCGTGCTCACCGAGATCGACGTGCAGGGCACGATGCAGCAGAAGCTCGGCAAAGACATGCGGCCGTATGTGATCCTCGGCGCCTGCAATCCGCCGCTGGCGTCGCGCGCGCTCGACGCCGAACCGGAGATCGGGCTCCTGCTTCCGTGCAACGTCGTCGTCGCCGAGCGCGAAGGCGGCACCTGGGTGGGCGCGGTAAACCCGCAGTCGCTCGTGCCGCGTTCGGGAAGCGGCGACCTCCAGGCCGTCGCCGACGAGGCAGACGTCCGGCTCCGCCGCGTGCTGGAGCGCCTGGCGTGAGCGCGCTCTGGGCGCTGCTCGGATGGCTGGTTATCGTCATCGTGTCGATGGCGGTGGCGGTGTACCTCGCGCGCCGCTGGGGCCGCGACCCGTTCGGCTGGGCGCTGCTTTCCGCCGGCATGGGTCCGTTCGCGGTCGTGGCGCTGATCAGCACGCGGCGCCGCGACGTCGTTCGGCCGGCGTCCGTCGAACTGCGACGGACGCGCCACGCCGAGCGCAACTGCGTCCTCATCCCCGTCGACGGGCCTGACAGCGCCATGAAGCTCGCGCGTCACGCGATCGCGGAGATGCCGGAGGACGAGGTGGTGATCCTCTACGTCATGCCGCGGGAATGGCAGCCGCCCAACGGCGCTATCTCCGACGAGGAGCGCGAGCGCCGCGTCGCCGCGGCGACCGGCCAGGCAGCGGACGCGCTGCGGGCGGCCGGCATGCCAGTGGAAGTCGCCGTTACCTACGGAGACCCGCGCGAGGAGATCCTGCGCGTGGCCGCCGGCGAGCGCGTCTCGCACATCCTCGTCGGCCGGCGCGGCGCCGGGATGACAAAGGCGCTGATGGGCAGCGTCTCGAGCCACGTCGTCCGAAACGCCACGTGCCCCGTCACCGTGGTCGACTAAGACGTCCCGTCACCCGCGGACGGGTTCACGGCCGCCAGCACGTCATCGGCAAGCGACGGGCTGGCCGCGTCGAACCACCGGATGCGCGCGTCGTCGCGGCGGAACCACGCATGCTGCATCCGGATCAGGCGGTGGGTCTCCGTCTTGATGCGGGCGACGGCCTCGTCCAGGGATAGCTCGCCGCGCAGGTGCGCGCACATCTCGCGATAGCCGATGCTGGCGAATGCCGGCAGGCCGCATCCGTACCCGTGCGCGTTCAGCCGTCGCACCTCGTCGACCAGGCCGGCGGCGACCATCGCCTCGACGCGCGCGTCGGCCCGCCGGTGCAGCGCCGCACGCGGCATGTCCAGTCCGGCGATCGTCGTGTCGAACGGCGGGGGGTCCTTCGTCCGCCAGGCGCTGTACGGCCGCCCCGTCGTCTCCGTCACCTCCAGCGCGCGGATGATGCGGCGCGGGTTGCGCAAATCGACGCTCGCGGCCGCCACGGGGTCAGCGGCGAGCAGCGCGCCGGCGAGGGCCGTGATGCCTCGCTCCGCGAGCAGCGCCTCGTAGCGCGCGCGGAGGGCGGGGTCGGGCGGCACGCGCGGGATGCGCCAGCCTTCGACCAGCGCCCAGACGTACTGGCCCGTGCCGCCCACGACGATCGGTTGACGGCCCCGTGCGGCGATGTCTGCGATGGCGCCACGAGCGGCGTCAACGAAGCGCGCGAGCGTGAACGTCTCGTCGGGGTCAGCGACATCGATGAGCCAGTGGGGGACGGCGGCGCGCTCCTCGGTCGTCGGCTTGGCGGTGCCGATGTCCATGCCGCGGTACACCTGCCGCGAGTCGGCGTTCACCACCTCGCCGCCCAGGGCGCGTGCGAGCGACATGGCGAGCGCTGTCTTCCCGGTCGCGGTGGCGCCGACGATGGCGATGACGCGGGGACGCACGTCAGGCGCGGGCGGCGGCGCAGGCCTTGACGATGGCGGCGAACGCGTCCGCCTTCAGCGAT
>DATMAH010000008.1:0-13313 GCA_035583735.1 Dehalococcoidia bacterium | reverse complement strand
CGCGCCTCGCCACCGCCAGCACGCTCGCGCAGGTGGAGCTGCGCTCGCAGTCCGGCGCCATCGCGCGCGCCGTCCTCAACGAGGACCGCAACGACCTCGCGGCGCTCTACTGGCTCGCCCGCCGCTGGAGCGACGAAGGCGACACGTCGCTCGCCGCACGCGCCGCATCCACCCTCATCGAACGCCTGCGCGAACGCCGCGAGCCGCCGCCGCCCGACGACCTCCTGCGCGTCGCCTATCCGCCCGCCTACATCGATGTCGCCGAGCCGTTCATCGAGGAAGCGGGGGTCGACCCGCTGCTCATGCTCGCCCTCGTGCGGCAGGAGAGCTTCTACGACCCGGACGCCGGCTCCGTCGCGGGCGCCCTCGGCCTCACGCAAGTCGTGCCGGGCACCGGCGAGGGGATCGCCGCCGAGCTCGGCGTCGAGTTCCGTCCGCAGCTCCTCTTCCGGCCGAACGTCAGCCTCCGCTTCGGCGCCAGCTACCTCGGCTCCCAGCTCGATGCGTTCGGCGGCAACACCTACCACGCGCTGGCCGCCTACAACGGCGGACCCGGCGCCGCGCAGGACGCGCGCGACCGCGCGGGCGACGACATCGACCTCTTCGTCGAGGAGCTGGAGTTCTCCGAGACGCGCGCCTACGTGCTCCTCGTCATGGAGCACTACGCGCAGTACCGCCGCCTCTACGCCGGCGTCGGCCGGCCGTCGCTCCCCGATTGAGCGCCGGAGTTAGACTGCACGGCATGCGCACGCTGGTCCGCACGCGCCTCCGCCCGATGACGGCCGCCGACATCCCGCAGGTCATGGAGATCGAGCGCGAGTCGTTCCCGTCCATCTGGCCACAGACCGCTTACCGCCGCGAGCTGACGAACAAGGTCGCCCGCTACTGGGTGCTGGCCGAAGTGCTCGATGCCGCGACGCCGCCGCACCGTCCATCGGGCCTGCTCGGCGCCTTCAGGCGCATCGGCGCGGGCCCACCGGCGTCCGAGCGCGTGCTCGGCTTCATCGGGTTGTGGCTGATGGTCGGCGATGCCCATATCGTCACCATCGCCGTGCGCGAATCGCACCGTCGGCTCGGCATCGGTGAGCGTCTGCTCATCGCCGCCATCGAGACGGCGGTCGCCGAGCGGCAGGAGACGATCACGCTGGAGGTCCGCGCCTCCAACGAGGCCGCGCAGCGCCTCTACGAGAAGTACCGCTTCCAGCGCGTCGGCCTGCGCAAGCGCTACTACACCGACAACAACGAGGACGCCCTGCTGCTCACCGCGCCCGACATCCTGTCGCCAGAGTACGCCGCCTTCTTCGCTTCCCTGTGTGACCAGCACCGCGCCGCACACCCCGACCTCTGGCCGTAGCGGCCACGCAGCCTCTCCGGCAAGGCCATCCTGAAGCGCGAGAGTGCGGGCCGAGAGCCCGCGCGGTGTCGCGGACCAAATGGCGCGCCCGTGGGGGCGCGCCGCTCCGTCTCTCACGTGTCAGTGCCACCGCCCTACGCGGCGGCCTCGGCCGTTTCCTCCGCCCGCTCCCGCGGCACCACCTCCAACGGCGGCGCCATCTCAGCGTTCGAGCTGTACAGCCACGCGAGGGGCCCCGCCGCGACCAGCGACAGCAGGCCCGCCACGCGCGCCCCCGCGGCCGCCGTCACCTCGCTCGCCGGCAACCCCAGCGGGCTCAGCCAGCGTCCCCACTCCCGGCGGAAGTACTCCGCCCACAGGTCGGCGTTGCTGATCGTCGGCTCTGCACGGTCCACGCTGTCATCCTCCAACGGCTTCCGTCTCGCGGCTCGCGCCCAGCCTACGGCCCCCTCATCACGTCCGGATGAACCGGACGTTAAGCTCCGGTAAACGCGGCGGTCCGGGCCGAAGGGAGCTGCGGGGGACGCATCGCCCTCAATATCGGCCGCTCCTCCCCGTTCCGAAGTCTCCGGTGGCGTCGCCGCTCCCGCTCAGGATGCGCTTCCACCGGCGTGCGGCGGCATCGGGCATTCCCCTCATTCCCGGCCACCCGCACGCCCTCCTGCGCCCCGCGCCGAAGCTGCGTTTGCCACCAGTCCCTCCGAACGCGTACGCTGTGACTGCAACTTCCCCTGCAGTCCTCCTGTTCGACACGGTCCGCCGCGCGCACAGAACGACTTCATAGGATGAGGTCGCGAGCTTCGTGCCGCGAGCAAGCAACGTGTACAACGCCGTATTTCGCCGGCGCCTTTGCCGGGTCAACGAAAGCAATCACGCGGCGTAGGAGGCATACAGCATGACCGGTGAGATCAAGCGACTGGAGCGGAGCCGCGGCTTCGGATTCATTCGGCCAGCGGGCGCTTCGGAAGACGTCTTCTTCCACAGCTCCGCACTGCAGGGGCTCGTCTTCGACAGCCTGAACGAGGGCCAGACCGTCGAGTTCGAGAAGCAGCCCGACGACCGCGACCCGCGGCGCAGCCGCGCCGTCAACGTCCGCGCAGCGTCCTGACGCCAGGCGCACTCACAGCCGGCGGCGGGTGAATCGCTCACCCGCCGCCGCGCCGCACACCACCAGTCGCATCACGGACGGAGGCGTCACATGGCACGGCAGAGAGAGCCTGATACACGCGAGACACGCCTCCTCCGCGAGATCGGCCGCATCGCCGACAAGGTCCGCGACCTGCGCCAGTCCGACGCCGTCCGCAACCAGGACCAGATCAAGTCGCTCTCCGCCGACCTCCGCGGCAAGTGGGAAGAGCTCCGCGCCTCCCGGGCGGTCCCGCCGGCGAACGACTTCCCGCCCGAGCGGCGCAGCCTCTACCGCTAACCCTACGCCTCACCGAACGCCGGCGGAAACGCCACCCGCCCCCGCAGCCTCGCATCGTACGCGCGCAACGGCCGCACGAAGAACGACGGCGCCATCGCCGGCTCAGGCGGCTCGATACCCCGCTCACGCGCTGGCGCGAAGCCGTGCCGCGGATAGTACGACGCGTGCCCCAGCACGACGATCAGCGGCTCCCCCATCCCGTCCGCGACCTCGAACCCGCGCCGCATCAGCGCACGGCCGACTCCGCTCCGCTGCATCGCCGGCGTCACGGAGAGCGGCCCCAGGATCAGCACGTCGCGCTCGCCGCCATCATCCAGGCGCAGCGGCGCGTACGTGAACATCACGTGCCCGACCACGGCGTCGTCGCGCACCGCCACCAGCGCCAGCTCCGGCACGTAGTTCTTCGACGCGCGCAGCCGCTCCACCACGCCCGCTTCGTCGCCCCGGCCGAACGCCTCCTCTACCACCTGCGCGATCGCCGCGAACTCGGCCGCCGTCTCGGGCAGGATCGTGATGTCGCTCACCGCGCGCAGGCCGCCGCTCACCGCGAAGCGCCGTTCGACAACACCGGCAGCTCCACGTCCGCGCGCACCAGCAGGTTCAGCCATCCGTCTTCGATGGGGATCGCCACCGGGCGGTAGAGCAGCCAGATGTAGGCGTTGTCCGTCACGTTCCGTTTCACGGGCACCCACTCCGTGTAGCGCGGCGGCAT
The DNA here is from genome assembly GCA_035583735.1 of Dehalococcoidia bacterium. GTDB lineage: Bacteria > Chloroflexota > Dehalococcoidia > DSTF01 > JACRBR01 > DATMAH01. The sequence goes on along the minus strand of DATMAH010000008.1, from coordinate 9,821 downwards.
GTAGTCCTCCGGCGCCGGCCGCGGCACCGCCTCCAGGTTCATCTCCAGCCAGATCAGCTCCGGCTTGCGGGAGATGACGTAGCCGGCGTCCTCCTTCTCGTGCCCGGCTGCGCCGTAGCCCAGCGGGATGTCGCGGTGCGCGATGTGGCGGTCGTTCACGCCCAGCATGTCGATCGTCGGCAGCCGCGAGTAGTACGGCACGATGCCCGTGGCGATCTGCGCGATCGTGTAGTCCGGCGGGATGTTCTCCCGCAGCCACAGGCCAATCGCCCGCTGCCGCTCGTTGTCCACGGACCCGGGCAGGATGTGCGGGTTCTCGACGAACCCGGCCGGGTTCTCCGCCGTCGCGCTGTTCGTCGGCAGCACCGACAGCCCGAACACCAGCGCCGCCGCCGCGACCCCTCCGGCCATCGCCGCCGCCTGTCCCGGCCGGTCGGATCCGGCGCGGCTCCCCAGCCGCTCGCCGCCATCGATCAGCCCGTGGATGATCGCGACGTAGGCAGCCGGCAGCACCGGCATGAAGAAGCGGAAATGCGGCATCCAGTCGCCGCCGGCATCCGTGACGTACGCCACCATCACCAGCACAACCGTGGCCAGGTACACCGACGGCATGTGCGGCGTCCGCAGCTCGCGCAGCGCGGGCAGCACCGCCACCGGCAGCAGCCACACGCCGTACGAACCGATGAAGTCCCACGAGTAGCGCCAGCCGCGCTCCAGCATCCGCATGCTGTGGTCGCTCTTGAGGTAGTACGTGTTGGGGAAGAAGTCCGTGTAGTAGCTCCACCGCCAGAGCCAGTACGTCACGAACGGCACGGCGAACAGCGCGCCCCAGAGCGCCAGTTGCCGGACCTGCGCCCTCCGCTGCGGGTCGCGCCAGCTGCCGTCCACCCGGACGACGCGCGCCAGCTTGAACGCGCCGGTGATCGCCACCAGCACCACCGCGTCCGGCCGCACGAGCGCCGCGCCCAGCAGCAGCAGCGCCGACGCAGCAGGAGGCGACTGCGTGCGCTCCTCGTACAGGTGCGCCGTCATCGCCGCCGTCACGAAGAACATCACGCCCGGCGTCTCCAGACCGGCGAACGCCCAGAGCGCCGTCCCCGGGTTCACCCCCACGGCCAGCACCGCGCCCGCCGAGAGCAGCCACCACCCGCGCGACCACGCCGGCCGCATCTGCGCGGCCAGCACGGGGAGCAGCGCGAGGGTCCCCGCCGTCGCCAGGAACCCGAACACGCGGGACGAATCCACCGGGTCGACGCCCGCCTTCGCCGCCGCCGCGATCAGCAGGATCCAGCCGAAGTTCGTGTAGCCTTCGACGCGGTTGCCGCGCTCCCACACCGGCCCCAGCCCGTCCGCGAGGTTCTGCGCGTAGCGGAACGAGATGAAGGCATCGTCCGTCATGTACCCGTCGCTGGAGTACCCGTACTGCAGCAGCATGACGATGATGCCCGCAGCAACGATGACGGCGACGTAGCAGAGCGCGAGAAGACGGCCCGGCGTCAGCGCGTCACTCCGCGGCCACCACCCGTCTCCGGGCGCGGCAGCAGGTCCAGGACGCTCTCGGGCGACGGGGACAGCCATCGCCGCGATCTTAGCAGCGGCGCGCACCCGCCGTATACAACCCGCGCTGCACCTCCGCCGCCGCCCGGGCTGCTACGCTGACCGCATGCGCGAATGGACCACCGGCACCACCGAGGTCGCCGACGGCGTCTTCGCCTACGTGCAGGCCGCCGGCGGGCTCTGCGTCGCCAACGCCGGCATGGTCGCCGGCGCCAGTGGCCTCACCGTCATCGACGCGCTCTTCACCCCGGCAATGACCCGCGCGCTGCTCGACGAGGCCGCGCGCGTCTCGCACGCGCCCATCACGCGCCTCGTCAACACGCACCACCACGTCGACCACACCCTCGGCAACGCGCTCTTCCCGGAGGAGGCCGAGATCGTCGCCCACGCCCGCGCGAAGGCCGAGATGGAGCGCGCCGGCCTCAGCGCCCTGCCCATCATCGCCCGCATCGCGCCCCACTTCGAACCCGAGGTCGAGGGCGTGACCGAACGCCTGCCCGGCGTCACCTTCACAGCCGGCATGGTCGAGCTGACCGCCGGCGGACGGCCGCTGCAGCTCCTGCACTACGGCACCGGCCACACGCGCGGCGACGTCCTCGCGTACCTGCCCCAACAGCGCGTGCTGTTCACCGGCGACCTCGCCTTCTTCTACGTGACGCCGCTCGCGCACGAGGGGCACATCGGCAACTGGATCAGCATCGGCGAACGCGTGCTGCGGGAGGTCGACGCCGACGTGCTGGTGCCCGGGCACGGCCCCGTCGGCGCCCGGCGCGACCTCGAAGTCGCGCTCGGCTACTTGCGCCTGGTCCACGAAGGAGCGCGCAAGGCGTTCGATGCCGGCGCCAGCGAACGCGAGGCCGTCGCTGCAATCGACCTCGGCGAGTACGCGGAGTGGACGGAGGCGGAGCGCATCGTCCCCAACGTCATGCGCTGCTACCAGGAGTTCCGCGGCGAACTGGAGAGCATCCTGGAATGAGCGACTGGAACGAAGACGACATCCCGGACGCGGATGAGGAAGAAGAGGACGAGTTCGGCCCCGGCTCGCCGGACTACGACCTCTCGGAGCAGCACGGCTACATGTGGGAGCCGGAGCGGGAGCACTGGCCGGTCCCGCCGTGGCTGGTCGTCACCGTCTCCGTCGCCGTGATCATCGCGCTGGTGCTTCCGGCGATCCTCTTCGTCCTCAACTACGGCTGAACGCAAAACGAGACGGCCGGTGGCCGTCTCGCTGCCGTTCGATCGCGCGGACGCTACCCGATGAGGGCTGGCTCCCGGTACGACACGACGACGTCGTAGCGCTCCGGCTCGGGCACCGGCGCCTGCGCCTGCACGACGCTGTACTCGGCCGGGATGCGCTCCTCGTCCGGTACCGCCTGCTGCTCGATGGCGCGCGTCACGGCCGGCGCGTTCTGCCGGTACATCGCCGTCACCGGCACACCCACGGCCAGCGACACCGCGTTCGCCACCGTCGCCGCCGTCGCGCCGGCGAGCGAGCGGACGGCCGCCTCCGTCGCCGGCGTGCGCATCAGCCGGAACGGGTCGATGAACGTCAGCCACTGCTGCGTCAGGTATTCAGACCAGAGGTCGGCGTTGTTCGCGGTCGCATCGCGGGGGTCCATGCTCCGTCTCCTGCGGCGTATTCAGTTGCGGTGTTGTCATCGGTGTGCGCGACCTTCTCGCTGTGGAGGATCGCGACGGTACAACGGGCGGCGTTGCATCCATACAACAGGACAGCTCGCCGCCATCTCAGTTCAGGCCGCATGATACACGAACGTTGCGGCCGCATGTAAGGGCCGATAGGCCCGCGGGCCGCGCACTGCGCGCGCCTACTCCGATCGGCCGCCCGCCTTGGCCGCCTCCAGCGCGTCGCGCAGCGTGATCCGCCCGTCGTACAGGGCCGTCCCGATGATGGCGCCCGCGATGCCCATCCCGGCGAGCCGCCGCACGTCATCAGTTGACGTAACACCACCAGAATAGACGACGGAGTCTCGCCCCACCCCGCCGCCCACCGCATCGAGCAGCCGCTCGAACCCGGCGAAGTCAACGTGCTGCAGCATCCCGTCGCGCCCGATGTCGGTGTAGATGAAGTGGCGCACACCACGCAATGCCAGCCCGCGCATCAGCGCCTCCGCGGTCAGCTCGCTCGTCTCCTGCCACCCCTGCACCGCCACGGCCCCGTCGCGCGCGTCCACGGCCACCGCGACCCGCTCCGCGCCGTGCCGCTCCACCGCCTGCGCCACCACCTCCGGCTGCCGCACCGCCACCGTCCCCAGCACCACGCGGTCCGCCCCCGCCGCAAGCCACCGCTCGACCGCTGCCGCCTCGCGCACCCCGCCCGCCACCTGCACCCGCACCCCCGGCACCGCCGCGACGATGGCCGCGATGGCGTCGTCGTTCACCGGGCGCCCTTCCTTCGCACCGTCAAGGTCGACGACGTGCAGCCGCCGCGCGCCCTCCTCCGCGAACCGGCGCCCCTGCGCCACCGGGTCGTCGTTGAACACGCGCTCGCGGCCGTAGTCACCCTGCACCAGCCGCACGCACTTGCCGCCCCGCACGTCGATCGCCGGAATGATGTCCATCGCCGTGAGTCTATCCGCGCGATGCCAGGCGCACACGCCGGCGACAGAGCCAACACCCGGGGGCCCGTTGCGGCGCAACGCGCACCGCCGCGCCCTGAACTGTCAACTGTCAACTGCGAACTCTGGACTCACCACGCACTGCGAGCTCTGCGCTCACCAGGAAGTTCGCGTACATCCGCAGCCCCATCTCGCCCGACTTCTCCGGGTGGAACTGCGTGGCGACGACGTTGTCCTTCGCCAGCACCGACGCGAACGTGACGCCGTACTCCGTCTCGCCGATGACCACGTCGCGGTCCACCGGCTCCGGGTAGTAGCTGTGGACGAAGTAGAAGTAGCTCTCGTCCGGGATGCCGTCGAAGATGGGGTGCGCGCGCATCTGCCGCACGGTGTTCCAGCCCATGTGCGGCACCTTCAGCCCGCGCGGCAGCCGCTTCACCCGCCCCTCGATCACCCCCAGGCACTCGTGCTCGCCGCCCTCCTCGCTCAGCGTCAGCAGCGCCTGCTGCCCCATGCACACGCCGAAGAACGGCCGCCCCGACGCGATGTACGCGCGGATCGGCTCCACCATCCCGTGCTCGCGCAGGTTCCGCATCGTGTCCGCCGCCGCCCCCACGCCGGGCAGGATCACGGCGTCCGCGGCGGCCACCGCGTGCGGGTCCGCCGTCACCGCCGGCTCGAAACCGGCGTGGGCGACGGCCCGCGCGACGCTGCGCAGGTTCCCGGCCCCGTAGTCAACAACGACGATGCGTGGTGGCATGGCGCTCAAGTCTAGCGCGTCGCCCCCTCCGCCCGCCGCCCCGCCTGCTTGTCCGGCTGCCGGGGGTCGCACATACTGGAGTGGCGCCGGCCGCGGGTCCGGCGCTCAGTTTCTTTCGGAGCATCGCCGTGACCACCATCATCGGCCTCACCGGCGGCATCGCCAGCGGCAAGTCCGTCGTCAGCCAGATGCTCGCCGAGCGCGGCGCCCTCATCATCGACGCCGACAAGGTCGGACATGAGGCCTACGCGCGGGGCAGCGGCTGCTACGATGCCGTGGTCGAGGCGTTCGGGCCTGATGTCGTCGGCCCGGACGGCGAGATCGACCGCAGGGCGCTGGGCGGCAAGGTCTTCGGAGACCCGGCGCAGCGCAGGCGCCTCGAGGGCATCGTCTGGCCCTGGATGCGCCAGACGATGGAGGGCCGGCTCGGCCAGCTCCGCGCCGACGGCGTCCCCGTCGTCGTGCTGGAGGCGGCGGTGCTGATCGAGGCGGACTGGCTGCCGCTCGTCGACCAGGTCTGGGTCGTCGTCGCCGACCCCGCCATCGCCCGCGAGCGCATCATCACGCGCAACGGGCTCAGCGCCGAGCAGGCGGACGCCCGCATCGCCGCCCAGCTCTCGAACGGCGAGCGCGTCGCGAAGGCCGACGTCGTCATCGAGAACAACGGCACGCTCGATGACCTGCGGCAGCGCGTCGCCGATGCATGGGAGACGCTGCAGGCCAAGACCGCCGCGAACTGAGATGTCACGCCGGACGGCCGGCGTTGGAGGAGCAGCATGGCGACCGAACAGCTAGACGAGACGACCGAATACCGGCAGTACGCCATCGAGGAGTACCACCCCCACGCCGAGCCCTACTACGTCCCCACGGGCGACGAGGTGGAGCTCTTCGAGGCCGCGTTTGAATCCAAGATCCCGGTGCTCCTCAAGGGCCCGACGGGCTGCGGCAAGACGCGCTTCGTCGAGTACATGGCGTGGAAGCTCGGCCGCCCCCTCACCATCATCAAGGACAAAGGCGGCACGAAGGACGGCGGCAGCGACAACGGCGCCACCCAGGCGCTTCCGCTCGTCACCGTCGCCTGCCACGAGGACCTCACCGCGTCCGACCTCGTCGGCCGCTACCTCCTTGAGGGGGAGTCGACCCGCTGGATCGACGGTCCGCTCACCCGCGCGGTGAAGGCCGGCGCGATCTGCTATCTCGACGAGGTCGTCGAGGCGCGCAAGGACACCACCGTCCTCATCCACCCGCTGACCGACCACCGCCGCATCCTCCCGATCGAGAAGCGCGGCCAGCTCGTCGAGGCGCGCGAGGGGTTCCTGCTCGTCATCTCCTACAACCCGGGCTACCAGAGCGCGCTGAAGGACCTGAAGCACAGCACGCGCCAGCGCTTCATCTCGCTCGAGTTCACGCACCCGCGCAAGGAGCTGGAGGCGAAGATCATCGCGCACGAGTCCGGCGTCTCGCCGGAGATCGCCGAGGACCTCGCGAAGCTCGGCGAGAAGGTGCGAAACCTGCGCGAGCATGGCCTCAGCGAGGGCGTCAGCACGCGCCTGCTCGTCTACACCGGCAAGCTCATCCAGCGCGGCATCCCGCCACGGCGCGCCTGCCAGGTCGGCGTCGTCTGGGCGCTCACCGACGACAACGAAGTGCAGCGCAGCATCGAGGAAGTCGTCAGCTCGATCTTCGAGTAGCGAAGTCAGAGCTCCCGCAGGTCTCCGGCGAGCGGCTCATTCGCGCGCGTCAGAAGTCAGGCTGGGTGATCGGGCGTCAGAACGCGCGCGAGGCCATCGCGCTGTACCTGGAGAGTCTCACGGCACGCGGCATACCGATCCCGGGCGAAGCTGTTGAGGTGATCGCCACGCTTGATGTGCAGCTTTCCGAGCGCGTCGAGCTGCCAGCCTGATCTCTACGTCGGCGGGCCGCAGCGCTCGCGGTCGAACGGCGCCACGCCGATCACGCCACGGCTGCGGTAGCACGTCCGCCCCGACAGGTCGATGATCAGCTCGCCCGCATCGTTCACGCTCGTCCGCAACTCGTCCATCGGCACGCCCTCGTAGCCGGCGCCGAACGCGAACGTGCCGTCCGCGCGCCACACCGTCCGCCGCTCGTCGCAGTCCTCCACGAACGCGCCCGTGATGCCCGCGATCGGCTCCAGCGCACCGATGCCCGCGCTGTCGTCGAACCGGATGCGGCACGTCCCGCCCAGCTCTTGCTGGCGCGACGACCGGTCGTACAGCGCCAGGAACGCCCCGTCCGGCATCCGCACCACGAACACGTGCTGCTGCTCCAGGTGCACCACGGACGGCGTCTCATAGCCGGTGACCGCGCCGGCGTTGTACGACCGCCCCGGCGTGCGCGCGCCCTCGCCCTGGTCCAGCAGCGTGCCGATGAGCACCACCAGCCCGACCACCAGCGCCAGCGCCCCCGCGCCGATGCCCGCGCAGCCCGCACACGACGGCCGCCGCCGCCGCTTCCCCGCCTCGTCCCCGTCCATCACCCGCCCAGCCGCCAGGCCAGCCGCCGCTCCAGCGCCAGCGCCGCGCCGAGTGGCATCTCCAGCCCGCGCACCATCGCCTCCTTCAGCGCCGCCAGCGCGCGCGCGTCCGCGGCGGCCAGCGTTCTCGCCACCACGAGCGTCTCGTCCTCGAGCCGTGCGCGCGGCACGACGCGCTGCACCAGCCCGATGCGCAGCGCGCGCTCCGCATCGACCGGCGCGCCGCCGTAGATCATCTCGCGCGCGACCCCCGGCGGCACGGAGCGCGGCAGCGTCTGCGTCCCGCCCGCAGAGGGTATGTACCCCAGCGTCACCTCCGGCAACGCGAACATCGCGTCGTCCGCGGCGATGCGGATGTCGCACAGCAGGCTCAGCTCGCAGCCCGCCCCGTAGGCGAAGCCGTGGATGGACGCGACGAGCGGCTTCGTGATCCCCAGCATCGCGCCCCAGACGTCACGCTCCTGGCGCGCCCGCCTCGCATCGACATACGAGGGCGCCGTCCCGAACTCGCTGATGTCGGCCCCCGCCGAGAAGGCGCGCCCGCCCGCCCCGCGGAACACCACCACGCGCACGTCCGGGTCGTCGCGCACGGCTTGCATGTACGACCACAGCTCGTCGCGCACGGCCATGTTCATCGCGTTCAGCACGTCCGGCCGGTTCAGCGTCAGCCAGGCGATGCCGCCGTCGTCCTTCTCGAAGAGCACCGGTGAGTCGCTCACGCAGTCAGCCTACCAATCGAGGCGCACGCGCACCGGCGCACGGCGCTGCCCGTTTGCCCCGCCCCGCGTCCCACCGATCTGCCCGTCGCCCTTCGCCCTTTGCCCTTTACTACAGCAGCACCATGTTGTTGCGGTGCACCACCTCCGCCCCGTACTGGTGCCCCAGCACGCTGGCGATCCGGTCCGACCGCAGCCCGCGGATCGCCGCGACCTCCACGTCGTCGTAGTTGGTGATGCCCGCCGCGAACGTGTGCCCGTCCGCCGTCGCGATATGCACGGTGTCGCCGCGGCGGAACGGACCCTTCACGTCGCGCACGCCGGCGGGCAGCAGGCTCCGGCTCGACTCCATCAGCGCGCGCGCCGCGCCGTCGTCGACGACGATCGCGCCCCTGGTTGCCAGCCCCGACAGCATCCACCGCTTCCGGCTCTCCAGCCGGCTCGAGCGCGCCGGGAACAGCGTACCCACGTGCTCGCCGCTCGCGATGCGGTACAGCACGTCGCGCTCGCGCCCATCGGCGATGTAGACGTCGGAGCCGCCGCCCGTGGCCAGCCTGGCCGCCTGCAGCTTCGTGATCATGCCGCCGACGCCGCGCCCGTTGTCGCTGCCGCCGGCGATCTGCTCGATCTCCTTCGTAATGCGCTCCACCAGCGGGATCAGCTTCGCCGTCTTGTGCGTGCGCGGGTCGGCCGTGTGCAGTCCCGCCGTGTCCGTGAGCAGCACCAGCGCGTCCGCGTCGATGAGGTTGGCCACGAGCGCCGACAGGTTGTCGTTGTCGCCGATCTTCGCGCCGGCGATCTCGTCGATCGCGACGGCGTCGTTCTCGTTGATGATGGGCACGACCTTCATGTCCAGCAGGCCCAGCAGCGTGTTGCGCGCGTTCAGGTACCCCACGCGGTCCGAGAGATCGCGGCGGCTCAGCAGCGTCTGGCCCACCACGTAGCCGTGCCGGGCGAACTGCCGGTCGTAGGCCTGCACCAGGTGCGCCTGCCCCACGCTGGCCAGCACCTGCCGGAACGGGATATCGCGCCGGTTCGGCGCCGACCTCAGGCGCTGGCGCCCCGCCGCGATCGCGCCGGAGGTGACGACGAGCACCTCCGCGCCTTCGTCCAGCAGCCGCGCCACCTGCGACGACAGCGACCGCAGCGTCGGCTCGTGCAGCCTGTCGCCCCCGCCCGTCAGCAGGTTCGTGCCGAACTTGGCGACGATTCGCCGGTACCCGCTCTGCCGTCGCTTCGTCATGCTCGTCCGTCCGGATCCCCGGCCGGCGTCGCGGGCGAGATCCTCTCGCCCGGCGCTCGCCGGCGATGCTTCCTCCGCTGCACGATTCTACTTCGCGCGGCTCGGGACTACGGCGTGACCCAGTAGACGTCGTACGTCAAGCGCACCTGCCCCGGACACTCGGGCATCACGGAGGCGTTGACGTGCAGGACGCGGCCGTCAGGCGCCGTTACGTCCCAGTCCTGGCCGGAGACACGCGGGTTTAGCATCGGCGTCCATCCCTGCCCGCGGAGCAGGTCCACGATCGGGCGGATCGCGACGCCGTGCGGAGGTAGCGACGCATCCTCCGGCGGGCTCACCGTCCCGACGAGGCGCAGGTGCGGCTCCATCGTCACTTCCCAGCCGACGAAGTCCGGCGGGATCGGCACCTCGTCCGACGGGAAGCTCTCCGGGACAGCGACGATGACGCCGGGCTCACAGGCCGGCGGTGTCGGCG
>DATMAH010000007.1:0-8031 GCA_035583735.1 Dehalococcoidia bacterium | reverse complement strand
GCCTGCGTGGCTGACGGCGTGCGCGTACACCCCCGCCATCAGCATGCGGCCGACGGTGCTCTCCCGGAACAGCCCCATCTTCGTCGCCTCGAGATCGTCGTCAGCGAGCCCGCGCAGGTACGCATCCGTCGCTTCGTACACGCGCGCCGCGTAGGGCGCGAACGTCGCCGGGTCGAGCCGCAGGCCCGCCGACCATTCCGGCGTCTGGAGCGGCGGCCAGCCGGACGGCGCGGCGCCGGTGCGGTCGCCCCAGCCTTCGCGTTCGAAGAGCGTTGCTGGCTGCTCGCGCAGCTTCGTCTGCACGAAGAAGTCCTCGAACAGCACGACGTGCGCGTACGTCGCGGCGATCGTGTTGGCCGTCGAGCCCTCGGCGGTGCGGTGCAGTGTCGCGGCGTCGCACTCTCGCACCATCTCGTCGAGCGTGCCGTGCCAGAACTCGAGCTGCTCCTGCAGATAGTGCTGGAGGTTCATCGCGTGATCAGCGTGTCCAGCTCCCGCAGCGTCTCCTGTGCGTCCTTCGACGCGAATGCTTCGCGCGCGGGGCGCAGAATCTCCACCAGCCAGTCAGCGACGGCGTTCTTCAGGTCGGCAGGGTGCAGCGCGCCGGAGAGGTACGCCTCGTCCATCTCCTCCGGTGATGTGAACCGGAGATCCCCGCCGTGCGCTTCGTCGCGCGCGATGCGGAACTCGCCGTCGCGCGGGAATGCCAGCTTGCGCGGCCAGTCCAGCATGGGGTTGAAGGCGGCCGAGTCCGGCGGGCAGAACGCCTTCCGCACCTTCTGCCGGATCTCTTCCTCCGAGTCGTGCACGAACAGGGCAGACGCCTTGTCGGACTTGCTCATCTTCATCGATGCCCAGTAGTCGGTGAGGTCACCCTCGGGCGGCGGCCACATCGCCGGCTTCTTGAGGCCGATGAGCAGCGGATGGTGCACGCACACCGGCTTGATCTGGTGCCCGTCCGCCCCCATGAGGCGGTTGACCTTCATCCTGGAAGCGACATCGCGGGCGATGACGTGCGCCTTCCGCTGGTCCATGCCGGCATGCGCGATGTTCACCTGGAGCGCGAAGATGTCGGCCACCTGCATGGGCGGGTAGAGCAGCTTCGCGAAGTCCACCGCCTCGCCTTCCTTGCGCCCGAGGATGGTGATGCTGCGCTGCATGCGGGCCAGCGACGTGTTCTTGGCGACGTCGATCAGCGTCGCCCAGTAGTCGTCGTTGTGGTGGTAGAGGTCCGTCGCCAGCACGAACCGCAGCTTCGCCGGGTCGCCGCCGGCGCAGCGGAACGAGGCGCGGACCGCCTCGGCGAAGTACTCCGTCGCCATGCGGCGGATGACGTCGCGGTCGCCACCCAGCTTGTCGTTGATCCAGGTGTGCCAGTCGGCGAGGAAGATGGTGCAGTCGACGCCGGCGTCGACGAAGTCTTTCACTTTGCTCATGCACGCCAGCCCCTGCCCCAGGTGCACCTTCCCGGAGATCTCGAAGCCGATGTAGTGCTTCAGCGGCGTCCCCGTCCCGACGAGCCGCTCGAGGTCCTCCCGCGTGAGGACCTCCTCGAGGTTGCGTGTGATCAGCGAGACGGTGTCGGCGGTCGTGGTCATCGGTGCTGTATACCACAGCAGTGGACGGGCGCCGTCCGGTCGCGCTGCCGCGGCCGGCCGCCGTGACGGAGGTGTGCGATGACGAAGGCGAGGAAGGTGCCGCGGCCGTTCGAGATGCCGTGGGCACGCGGGCAGATCATCGAAGAAGCGGCGTACACCGGCCCGCACCACGACGCCTGCATCCAGCTCATGCGCTATGACGACGGGGACGCCGCCGGCACGCTCGCCGTCCGGTTCTGCTCCTACGACCACTCCGGCCGCTTCCAGCGCAACCCGCTCATCGTCAGCGAGGCCACGATCGCCGGCCTGCGTGTTGCGCTGAACTCGGCACCACGCCTGCGGACGCTGCTCCGCAAGCTCGTCGTGTGAGCGCGCTCACGTCGGCCGCCTGCGCGCGCCGCGGCTGTCCTCCTGCCCGTCCATGGTGATGACGCTGATCATCCCGTTGCCCTCGATGCGTGCCGTCTTCACCTGCTCGACCCGCTCGACACCCTGCTCGCGCAACTGCGTCAGCAGCTCCTCGCGCGTGATCAGCTCCTTCCGCATGTTCTCGCGGATCATCTCGCCGTCGCGGACGAGCTCCAGCGGCTGCGGATGCACCAGCCGGCCGATCGCCGGCACGTGGTAGCCGAGCCAGTTGACCGCCAGAGACCACCCGAGAATGACGGCGACGAGGATCAGCCCCTCCGGGATCGACTCGTAGCCGCCCGCTAGCCCGTTCTGTGCGGCGTCCGCGATCAGCACTACCACCAGCAGGTCCGTCACGCCGAGGGTGCCGGACTCCCGCTTCAGGACGATGCGCAGGAACAGGAACAACGCCAGGTAGACGATGCTGCCGCGCAGGACCAGCTCGGCCAGCGGCTCGTTGGGGACGAACAGCGCCTCCCAGTCGACGCCGCCGAAGAAGTCGTTGTCGTGCGTGGATTGCTGGAGCATGCGCCGACAGTCTGTCGGCCCGTGCCTACAGGCGTGTTGACCGGCGCCACGCCGGCCTTGCGGTTCCGCGTACGACGAGCGCTCAGATCATGCCCAGCAGCGAATAGCCGCCGTCGACCAGCAGCACCTGCCCGATGATCATCGAGGCCGCCGGCGACGCCAGGAACGCCACTGCCTCGGCGACGTCCTCCGGCCGCACGTGGCGCCCGGCCGGGACCTTCGCCTCGTACCCGCTCACCACGTCGCCGTCCATCATGCGCACGCCGTCCGTCCCTTCGACGAGGCCGGCCGAGACGGCGTTCACGCGAATGCCGCGCGGCGCCAGCTCCACCGCCAGGTACTTGGTGAGCGACTCCAGGGCCCCCTTCGTGACGCCGACGGGCGCATATTTCGGGAGGTAGCGGTCGCTGCCGGGGCTGAGGAGGTTGATGATCGAGGCGCCAGGCGCCATGTGCGGCGCCGCCGCCTGCGCCGCGAACCAGGGCCCGAACACGTTCACGTCCATGGTGTGGTGCAGGTGCTTCGGCAGTGACTCGATCGCCGGACGCGGGCGTTCGAGCCCCCGCGCCGCGCTGTTCACCAGCACGTCGATGCGGCCGAAGGCGTCCGCCACCTGCTTCACCATCGCGAAGACCGCCTCCCGGTCGCCGACGTCGCACTGGCAGGCCTCGGCCTTCACACCCAGCGCCCGGATCTCGGCCACGGCCGCCTCCGCCGACTCCCGGCTGCGCGAGTAGTTCACCGCCACCGACGCGCCGTCGCGCGCCAGCCGCAACGCGATCGCCTTGCCGATGCCGCGCGTGCCGCCGGTGACGAGCGCTACCTTTCCGTCGAACGTCATCTCGTCCTCCGCCGCCAAGATAGCGGGCGGCGCGCTCAGCGGCCTATCCTCTGGCATGACGCTGGAGGGACGAGTCGCGCTTGTGACCGGCGCCGCTGGCCGTGGCATGGGCCGCAGCATCGCGCTGACGCTCGCCCGCGATGGCGCGGACGTCGTCGTCAACTACCGCCGCAGCGCCGCCGCGGCGGATGACGTCGCCCGCGCGATCGGCGCGATGGGCCGGCGCGCGCTGGCGCACCAGGCGGATGTCTCGGACCCGGACCAGGTCGCTGCGATGTTCGAGCGGGCGGCCTCCGAGGTCGGGCCGGTCGACATCGTGGTGAACAGCGCAGGCGGGCCGTGGAAGCCTCGCGACATAACCGAGATCGAGCCGGAGACGCTGCGCGCCGTGCTCGCGCGCGAGGTGGAGGCCACGTACTACCTGCTGCGCGCCGCGCTCCCTGGCATGCGGGAGCGCGGCTGGGGGCGTTTCGTCAGCATCGGCGGCCACATGGCGGACGAGTGGCGCTTCGGGCCGCCTGAAGCGCCGCTCGACTATCCGCTCGGAAAGGCGGCGCGGCACTGGCTGACGCGCACCATCGCCCCGCGCGAGGCGGCGCACGGCATCACCATCAACGCCGTGGCGCCAGGCCCGACCGCGCACATCGATGGGCTGGAGGCCGCGCGACGGCAGCTTGAAGGCCGGGATGAGCCCACTGCCGGCAACCGGCCGCAGGACATCGCCGAGGTCGTGGCGTTTCTGTGTTCGGAGGCCGCCGCGCGCCTCACCGGTGCCGTGATCCCGCTGCCGGGCGACCGGCCGGTGTAATCGCCGGTGATCCTCCCGCAACAAATCCGCACCTTTGTTCCGAAATCTTGATAATTGGCCGTCACAGTTGCGGAAACAGCACGAAGGTTGCCAGAAGGGATTGACACCTTGTTCATCGCGTCTTAATATGTTCGCGAAATCACAAACGGATCACGACAGGTTCGTGATCCGTTCGCCCGCGAAAGCGGGCAGCCGGGCTCTTGCCGCGCCGGCAACGGCGCGCGAGGGGCGGGGGAACCAGGATCCGCGCGCACGCGGATGGGGTGAATCGAGCGGCGACCCTTCTCTGGCGGCGCCGACTTGTAGGGCAGAGCCTTCGCCCGAACCCGACAGCTAACCCCGCGGCGCCACGAAGGCTCGAACGAGACGGTCACTTCAGAGCTTTCTACCCCTCACGCGGGTGCGGGAAGGGTATGGCCCCGCGCGGGCCCTGGAAGGAATGCTTCATGAACACCTCTCTCCCCCGAAGCTGTCCCCGTTGCCGCGGCTCCATGATCATCGAACGCGATTGGTACGGCGCCTACAGCACATGCCTCTGCTGCGGCTACGTGCATGAGGCCGTCTCCACTCCCCCCATCGACCTCCTCGAAGAAGAAGAAGGACACCCCCGGCAGCGCCGCCGCCAGCCGTCCCACGGCAAGCTCCGGCTCTAGCTCCCTCACTCATTCCACGCGAACCAGCATAAGCCGAGACGGCCGCGCCCGGCCGTCTCGATGTTTCGTGTGCTGAGCAGGAGTTCTGTTGTCTCAGACGGGCAGGGGCACGCCTTCGGCTTCTTCCAGCTCGGCCAAATCCGGCTCTGTGTTCGCCATCGTCCAGCCGACCCAGAATGCCAGCGCGCTGACGATCGCGACGGCCGTCGCCACCGGCAGCGCCACCGCGAAATAGCTCCGGCGCATCATCCCGGCGAGAATGAAGAGCGCCTGGAACGCCGCACCGATCATGAGGATGATGCCGAGTTCGCGGCTACGGCCCATCGGACGCCTCCTTGGTCGAATGTCTACGTGCCGCTCGTCGCTTTGCGCAGGTCCGGCGGCAGCAGGTTGGGGATGCTGTCCTCGATCGGGTAGCGCTCGTCGCACTTCGCGCAGTACAGCGTCCCGCGGACGATCTCGTCGTCCTTCTCCTCGTCGACCGTGAGTGTCAGTTCGCTCTTGCACATGGGGCAGGCGAGGATCTCCATCAGGTCTTTTCGCACCGGCATCCCTCCTACGGCGCCAGCATACCGCCGCCGTCCGCGCGCTGAAAGCGGGGGTTGGCCCGCTGGTGGCGGGTCCGCTTACGTTGACTTGCCGAACGTGTCCGCCCTATAATCCATGCGCTGTAATGGCAGCGGGGCGATTCACGCCGCCCGGCCTCCGGCGAATCCGGAGCGCGCGGGCGCTTTCATTCCACGGACAGGCTGCAGGAGGCCACGTGCGCGATTACGAACTGGTGGTGATTCTGCGCCCGGACATCGTCGAGGAGGACGTGCCGGCCGCGGTCGAGCGCGTCACATCGGCGATCACGTCCCGGGGCGGCGAGGTCGTGGAGATGAACGCGTGGGGACGGCGACGGCTGGCGTACCCGATCAGACGCCACAACGAGGGCAACTACTACATCACGCACATGCGCCTCGACCCGGCACGCGCCGCGGAGCTTGAAGCCGGCTTCATGATCTCTGAGGACGTCATCCGTCATCTACTCGTCAGGAAGGACGAAGAGTAGCCGCGCGCGGAGTCCGCACCCGCGAGAGGGAGGTCTGATGGCCGGGTTGAACAAGGTGATGCTCATCGGCAACGTGGGGAAGGACCCCGAAATGCGGTACACCGCCAACGGCAAGGCTGTGACGACGTTCTCGCTCGCCTGCAACCGCGTCCACAACACGCCGGACGGCGAGCGCCGCGAGGAGACCGACTGGTTCGATATCGTCACGTGGGACAAGCTGGCCGAGCTGTGCAGCCAGTTCCTGCAGAAGGGCCGGCAGACGTACGTCGAGGGCCGGCTGCAGACGCGCTCCTGGGAGGGCCAGGACGGCCAGAAGCGCTACAAGACCGAAGTGGTGGCGCAGACCGTGCTGTTCCTGGGCAGCGCCGGTGGCAACGCCGCCAGGATGGACCGGCTCGAGGATGCCGGTGCGGGTGCGTCGCCCAGCGTCGACCCGGACGACCTGCCGTTCGAGTGAGCCGCGACGCCGCGGCGGAGGTGAAGGTTGACGACAGAGGTTAGCGAGAGCGACATCAACGCTCCGGTGGCGCAGGCCGAAGAATCAGCGCCACCCCGGCCCGCGGAATCGCAGGGCCGGCCCGAGGAGAGGCCCCCACGACGCCCCGGCGGCGGCCGCGGAGGCGGCGGCGGCCGCGGCGGACGCCGCAAGGTCTGCATCTTCTGCGCAGACAAGATCGATACCGTCGACTACAAGGACTCCGGACGCTTGCGCCGCTTCATCTCGGAGCGGGGCAAGATCGAGCCGCGCCGCAAGACCGGCACCTGCGCGCGACACCAGCGCAAGGTGACGCTCGCCATCAAGCGGGCACGGCACATCGCCCTTCTGCCCTACGCTCCCGACCACATCGTCCCATGACCATGACGGCCGGCGGCGACGGACGGCCGGCGCATGCGCAGGAGTTGAAGCGAGGACGCGGGTAGGGGATGGCGAAGGGACGCAGGGCGCAAAGCTCGGACAAGAAGCCGCAACGCGCGAAGCGGGGCCTCTCCGATTTCCTGGCGATGGACTCCGAGCAGGCGGCGCGCCTGTTGCTCATCGGCGGCGTCGGCGCCGTGCTGCTCATCGCGCTGGCGTTCGTCGGCTTCGGCTACTGGTACTCGGAGATCCGGCCCGAGGGACGGACGGTGCTCCAGCTCGACGACACGAAGGTCTCGTTCGCCGAGATGAAGCGGCGGATGAAGTACGAGCTGTTCCAGACGACGATCTACCAGCAGGCGCCGCAGCTCCTGCCGCAGGCTGCCTTCGACGCGCTCCGCGACGAGCTGCTGGTGACGCAGCGCGCGGAGTCTTCGGAGAACGTCGTCGCCAGCGAGCAAGAGTTCAACGACAAGCTGCGCACGCGGCTGGGCGTGGCGCCCCAGGCCGATACCACCGCCTTCGCCGAAGCCCTGCGCAGCCAGCTCGACGTCACGGGGCTCCACCAGGACGAGTTCGAGCGCATGGTGCGCGCGGAGCTGCTGGAGGAGAAGCTGACGGCAAAGTTCAAGGAGGCGCTGCCGGCTAACGTCCTCCAGGCGCGCCTCGAGGTGATCGCCACGCGGTCGCGGGAGGACGCGCAGGCCGCCATCGACCGCATCAACGCCGGCGAGGAGTTCGCCGCGGTCGCCCGCGACGTCTCGACGGAGCCCGACGTGGCCGACACGGGCGGCGTAAAGGAGTATGCGCCGAAGGGCTCCTTCAACGCCGCGTACGACAACTTCGCCTTCACCGCCGACATCGGCGTGCTGAGCGAGCCGCTGTCCGACGCCAGCGAGACGAGCTGGTACGTCGTGCGGGTGATCGACCGGTCGGAGCAGCCGGCGACGGAGGCGCACCGGACATCGCTGGCGAACCAGGAGTTCGATGCCTGGCTGGAACGCATGCGCGACGAGGCGACGGAGTCCGGCGCGCTGGTCGTCAACTGGGACCAGGAAGACCAGGATGAGGCGCTGGTCGATGTCCTGGAGGACGAACGGGACCGGCTGATCCGGCAGGAGCAGGACCGCCAGGAGCAGCAGCGTCGCGCGCTGGAGCTGCAGCAGACGACGGTGGCGCAACTGACGCAGAGCCCGCAGCCGGCAGGGACGCCGGCTCCCAACGCGACGAGTGCCGGCGCGACGCCGGCCGCGGATGGCGCGACGCCTGCCGCGGGGACGCCGCC
>DATMAH010000006.1:0-4397 GCA_035583735.1 Dehalococcoidia bacterium | reverse complement strand
CGGTCGGTGATGGCACCCGCGAAGGGCGAGACGACGATGGACGAGGCGCCGCGCATGAAGCTGACGGCGCCGACCTGGAAGGGCGAGCCGGTGAGGTCGAAGACGAGATAGCCCTGGGCAGCGAACTGGAGCCACTGCCCGAGCATGGCGGCGACGGTGCCAAGCCAGAGGACGCGGAAGTCGGCGACGCGGAAGGAGGAGAACGTGCGGGCGCTGTAGCCGCGCAGTCCACCCGCGGCTGTTGGGGCGCTGGTGCTGGGAGCGGTCGTCGACACGGGCCTTCCTGGCGCTGTAGGGGCGCTGGGATGGTAGCGGCGGGAGGGGCTTGGCCGAAGATGATCGTGGCTTCTCGAATTGGAGCGCGGGTTTTCCCCGCATTGCGCTTCAGGCGGCGAAGTGCGTTACACTGGAGCATCAAGACCAACGACGCACCCCCTCGCGCAGACATCCCCGCCGTTCAAGCGACTGCCGACGAGCGCCAGGCGAGCGTCCTGACGAAAGGCACCGCTCTGTCCAGTTTTCACGACCTCAACCTGCGTCCATCGAGCGTCAAGGCGCTTGCTGCGATGGACATCACCGTCCCGACGGAGATCCAGGCCCGTTCCATCCCGCCCCTCGTGGAGGGGCATGACGTGATCGGGCAGGCGTTCACGGGCTCGGGCAAGACGCTGGCCTTCGGGCTGCCGCTGATCGAGAAGGTCGACGCACAGCAGCGCGCGGTGCAGGCGCTGGTGCTGGTGCCCACGCGGGAGCTGGCGCAGCAGGTGTTCGGCGTGCTGCAGAAGCTGGGCGAACGCGCGCAGATCAAGACGACGGTGATCTTCGGCGGCAAGGCGTACGGGCCGCAGGAAGACGCCATCCGCCGGGGGGCGCAGGTCATCGTCGGCACGCCAGGACGGGTGCTGGACCACCTGACGCGGGGGACGCTGCGGCTCGACTCGATCCGCTTCCTGGTGCTGGACGAGGCGGACGAGATGCTCGACCGGGGCTTCGCGCCGGACGTGGAGCGGATCCTCTCGCAGACGCCGCGCGAGCGGCAGACGGCGCTCTTCTCGGCGACGACGCCGGCCTGGGTGCACAAGGTGTCGCAGAAGTACCTGCGCGAGCCTGTCGTCATCGAGACGAGCCAGGGCGTCGCGGCGCCGGAGCCGGACATCGACCACGTGGTGTACGAGGTGATGGGCGAGGACAAGCTGGCGGTGTTGCGCCGCCTGCTGGACGAGCCGACCGAGGGCGCGACGCTGGTGTTCGGGCGGACGCGCCACGGGGTGCGCGGGCTGGGCGCGAAGCTGGAGCGGATGGGCTACCAGGTCGACGTGCTGCAGGGGAACCTGAGCCAGGGCCAGCGAGACCGCGTGCTGAAGCGCTTCCGCGAGGGCCACACGCCGATCCTGCTGGCGACGAACGTCGCCGCGCGGGGGCTGGACGTGCTGCACGTCACGCGCGTCATCAACTACGAGCTTCCGGAGACGCACGAGCTGTTCACGCACCGCGTGGGCCGCACGGGCCGCATGGGGCGCAGCGGCAGCGCGATCACGCTGATCGGGCCGGCCGACCTGCCGAAGTGGCGCGAGATCGAGCGCGGGCTGGGGAAGACGCTGCCCCGCTACACGTCAGACGGGCGGGAGATCGTGCAGCCGAAGCAGAAGGCGCAGCCCTCGCGGCGCGGGAGCGGCGTCTCGTCGTTCCGGCGGCCGCGGCGGCCGTCGTTCGCGCGCCGGTAAAGCTCAGGCCGCGGCGAACGCGGCGACATCCGGCTTCCTGTCAGACCACGGCTGCATCTGCTCGAACGCGCGGCAGGCGCGCAGCACCAGCGCGTCCTCGTACGCGCGGCCGATGACCTGCAGCCCGACGGGCAGGCCGTGGGCGTCGAAGCCGGCGGGCAGTGAGGCGGCCGGCTGGCCCGTGAGGTTGAACGGCTGGGTGAAGGGCATCCAGCCGGACGGCGGGATATCCAGGCCGGCGATCTGCTTCGGCTCCTCCCCGACGGGGAAGGCCGTGCACGACGTGACCGGCGCGAGCAGCAGGTCGTACCGCTGGTGGAAGCGCCGCATCGTGTGCCAGAGGTCCATACGCGCCTGTTGGGCCCGGACATGGTCGACGGCGCTGAGGCCCTTGCCGTACTCGTAGAAGAAGCTGGCGGGCGGGTCGAGGAGGGCGCGCTGCTCGGCCGTGAGGTCGCCGATCCAGGCGGCGTCGGCCGGCGTGGCGACGCGCAGGAACGTCTCGGTCTGCGGGCCGAAGCCGGGGTCGGCCTCCTCCACCTCGCAGCCCAGCTCCGCGAAGCGCTTCGCCGCACGTTGGCAGATATCGGCGACCTCCGGCTCGACCGGTGCGAAGCCGAAATCGCGCGAGAAGGCGACGCGCAGGCCGCGAACGCCTCCCTCGATCTCGCCGAGGAATGAGCCGGGGTAGGTCGGGACGCTGAACGGGTCGCCGGGCTCGTAGCCGGCCATGACGTCGAGCATGATGGCGGCATCGGCGACGGTGCGGGTGATGGGGCCGCGATGCGTCATCGTCGACCAGCCGCCGGGGAGCTTGGGCACGCGGCCGTACGTGGGCTTGAGGCCGAAGACGCCGCAGAAGTTGGCCGGGATGCGGATGCTGCCGCCGCCGTCGCTGCCGTGGTGCAGCGGGCCGATGCCGGCAGCCGCCGCCGCGGCAGCGCCGCCGCTGGAGCCGCCGGGCGTGCGCCTGATGTCCCAGGGGTTGTACGTGGCGCCGAAGAGCGAGCTCTGCGTGATGGCGACGAAGCCGAACTCCGGCGTCGTGGTCTTGCCGATGAGGACGGCGCCCGCGTCGATGAGGCGCTTCGCCGAGTACTCCCAGCCGGTGGCGATGTTGTCCTTGTAGAGGCGTGAGCCCTTCGTCGTCGGCAGACCTTCGACATCGAAGAGGTCTTTGATGGTGACGGGGACGCCGTGCAGCGGGCCGACGTCGTCGCCGCGCATGATGGCATCCTCGGCGGCCCGTGCGTCTCGGAGCGCGATGTCCGCGGTGACGATGGTGAAGGCGTTGAGCGCGGGGTCCAGCGCCTCCAGGCGATCGAGGGTGGCGCGGGCGACCTCGACCGGGGAGAGGGCCCGGCGACGGATCGCGTCCGCCATCTCGGTTGCCGGCATCCAGGCGAACTGCTCGTCCATGTTGGCGCTCCCCGGCCGCGGCGGCCTCATCGCAATGGGTGGGCGCACGGTAATGCATGGCGGCGGGTGGTGCTAGAATCCGCCGGTGAGAATCGGCGTGATCCCCTTTGACCCGAAGGCGCACCTGGATGCGGCGGCGGAGTTGCTGGCCCAGCGGCAGCGGCGCGTGCGGCGGGCCGACGACCGGCTGCCGGCGGCGTTCGAAGACCGGCAGGCATGCCGTCGTGTCATCGAAGCGGTGGTCCAGCGAGCCGACGCGCGCGGAGTGTTCGCGGAGGCGGACGGACAGCCGGCGGGGTACGCCTTCATGTGGCCGTTCCTGCCGGGGCCGACGGAGATGCCGTACGCGTTCTTCCCGCCGCGCACCGCGCATATCGGCTACGCGGAGCAATGCGCGCGCGAGGACGTGGCATTCGACGTGTACCGCGCGATGTACGGCGCACTGGCCGGCGAGTACGTGCGGCGCGGCATCTTCGACCACGTCGCGTACATCTCGCCGCACGACCGCGGGGCGCACGACGCGTACGTGTCGCTGGGGTTCGGGCGCATGCTGGTGGCGGCGATGCGGGACACGACGCCCGTGGAGCCGGAGGCGGCGGACGGCGTGCGCGTCGAGGCGGCGGGCGCGGAGGATGCGCCGGTGATCATGGGGCTGAACAGACACCTGTGGGAGCACCACACGACATCGCCGATCTTCTGGCCGATGCTGGGCGAGCCGCTGGCGGCCGAAGACGAGTTCACGCGCGAACTGCTGCAGGACCCCGAGACGAACGCGCACTTCGTCGCCTATCGCGATGGGCAGCCACTGGGGATGAACACGTTCATGAAGCCGGACTGGGTATCGGAGCTGCTGCGCGATGAGAAGACGGTGTACCTCTACCAGGGGGTGGTCGCGCCGGAGGCACGCGGTGGCGGCATCGGGCAGATGCTGCTGGGGCGCGGCATGGCGTGGGCGCGCGAGCAGGGGTACGAGCGCGCGGTGCTCCACTTCTGGGCGCCGAACATCAGCGGCGCGCGCTTCTGGCTGGGGATGGGGTTCCGGCCGATCGAGTACCGCATGACGCGCCACATCGACGAGCGGATCGCATGGGCGAACGGCGTCTCGAACGGGGCGGCGTCGCGATGAAGGTGCGCATCACGCCGCTGGAGGCGAAGCACCTGGACGCGGCCGCGGCGCTGCTGGCGGACCGTCATCGCCGCGGCCGCGCGCGCGACCCCCGGCTGCCGGCGGCGTTCGAGGACGCCGCGCGGTGC
>DATMAH010000005.1:0-3621 GCA_035583735.1 Dehalococcoidia bacterium | reverse complement strand
GAGCGACACCAGCGCCGCGCGTTCGATCCGGTCCAGCTCCTCCAGCGTCTCCGCGTCCGCGACACTGACGTAGTCGAGCGACGCCAGCGGCTCGGACGAGATCATCTGCTCCATCAGCGCGCGGATCGTGGCGGCATCGCGTTCCCCGCGGCCGTAGAGCTGCTCCGCGAGACGCAGCGAGCGCGACAGCACGAGCGCCGCCTTGCGCTGCTCTGGCGAGAGGTAGACGTTGCGGCTGCTCATCGCCAGCCCGTCGGGCTCCCGCACGATGGGCATGCCGACGATCCGGGTGGCGATGTTGAGGTCGGCCGCCATGCGCCGCACGACGGCGAGCTGCTGCGCGTCCTTGCGGCCGAAGTACGCGCGGTCGGCGGCCGCGATGTTCAGCAGCTTGGTGACGATCGTCGTGACGCCGCGGAAGTGCGTGGGCCGGCTGGCGCCCTCGAGCCGCTCCGTGAGCCGCTCGACGGTGACGTACGTCGCGTAGTCCTCCGGGTACATCTCAGAGACGTCGGGGATGAGGACGGCGTCGACGCCTTCCGCCTGCAGAAGCTCCCGGTCGCGCGCCTCGTCGCGGGGATAGCGCGCGAGGTCCTCGTTCGGGCCGAACTGCGCCGGGTTGACGAAGATGGTGACGGCGGTGTGGTCGCACTCCTTCCGCGACGCGCGGACGAGCGACAGGTGCCCGTCGTGCAGGTAGCCCATCGTGGGCACGAGCCCGAGCGTACCGTGCAGGCCGCGGCGCCACGCGCGGAACTCATCGATGCGGCGAAAGACCTGCATGCGCCGGCCGGTCAGGCGTCGAGGCCCAGCGAGTGGTGCCGGCGCAGCGCCTCGGTGTGCTGCGGCCGCAGCTCGGCGAGCGCGGCGGGGTCCATCTTGAAGCTGTGCTTGCTCGTCGGGAAGGCGCCCGACCGCACGTCGGCGATGTACCGCGACACGGCGTCGCGGATGACGGCGCCGGCATCGGCGTAGCGGCCGGCGTGCTTGGGTACGAACTGATCGAAGAGGCCGAGCAGGTCATGGAAGACCTGCACCTGCCCGTCGCAGCCCGGGCCGGCGCCAATGCCGATGGTCGGGACGCTGAGACGCTCCGTGATGAGTTCGGCCAGCGGCGCCGGCACCAGCTCCAGCACGATAGCGAACGCGCCCGCCTGCTCCAGCGCCTGCGCATCGTGCATGAGCTGCACGGCGGCCGCGGGCGTCTTGCCCTGCACCTTCCAGCCGCCGACCTGGTTGACGGACTGCGGCGTGAGGCCGATGTGCCCCATCACGGGGATGCCCGCCTCGACCAGCTTGCGCACCGTCTCGGCGGACCGCCGTCCGCCTTCGAGCTTCACGGCGCCACAGCCGGCCTCCTGCATGAAGCGGGCGGCGTTCTTCATCGCCTCCTGCCAGCCGGTCTGGTAGCTCATGAATGGCATATCACCCACGACGAGCGCATGCTTCGCTCCGCGCATCACGGCGCGCGTGTGGTGGATCATGTCGTCCATTGTCACCGGGAGCGTGGAGTCGTAACCGAGGACGACCATGCCCAGCGTATCGCCGACGAGGATCATGTCCACGCCCGCCTCGTCGACCAGGCGAGCGCTGGGGTAGTCGTACGCCGTCATCATCGTGATCTTCTCGCCGCGGCGATGCATCTCGCGGATGTCGGCGGTGGTGATGCGGTTGGTGGCGGTCATGGCGTCCTCCGGTTGGTTGTACGGAGACTCGGGGGTGGTCACGCCGGCAGCGGCGCCGGCTCGATCGTGTGCCCGATGCGAGTGATGCGGTTCTCTCCGTCGACGTACACGAGCGCCGGCTCGTTGCAGCGCGCCTCCTCCTCGGTGGCGTCCTTGTACGTGAGGATGATGACGATGTCGCCGGGGTCGACGAGGTGCGCGGCGGCGCCGTTGATGCAGATCTGCCCGCTGTTCGCGGGCCCCTCGATCGCGTATGTCGTCAGCCGCGCGCCGTTGTTTACGTCCAGCACGTGCACCTGCTCGAACGGCAGGATGTCGGCCGCCTCCATGAGCGCGGCATCGATCGTGATGCTGCCCTCGTAGTGCAGGTCGGCTTGCGTGACTGTCGCGCGGTGGATCTTGCTCTTCAGGACCGTGCGCATCGCCTCTCCCTCTGGGACGAAAACGCCTCCCCGGTTCCGGGAAGGCGCGACGAAGACACAGTCTCGCAGCGATGCGCCGTCTCGGTCCGGTTCTGGATCCAAGCAGCCTGGTAGTGCTACTCCCTCGCCTCTGCGCTCCACCGCCACAAAGGGGTCGGCTGCGCACCAGCAGTATGAGTTGGGGCCGTCAACGCTGTCAACGACGACGTCAAACGATGGCGCCCGGCCGTCGCGGGCCGCCGTCACGACGGCCGACCACCAGGGCGGACTGACCCGTCATACGTGATCGACGCCGTCGATCACCCGGGCCACACGGATAGAAAGAACTGATCACATTTCTGATCGAGATCCCTTCCCGCGGCGGATCTCCGAAGCTATACTCGCGCGGAATGGATTCGCACGAGCAGGCGACCCGCGGAGCGGGAGCCGTCATCGTCGCGCTGGCGATAGCGGTGATCACGATCACGGCGGGATGGGCGTCAGGGACGGCGTTCGGAGACCATTTCGCAGCGCCGGCGTGTGCCGCACCATGCCGCGAAGAGGGCGAGTCTCGCTCGGCCCTCCACGGCGGAGACGCCACCCCGGTCGCGGAGGTCGCCGGCACGTCGTTCTCCCCGGAGCCGACGCCGACCGAGCCGCCCGACTTCCCGTACGTCAGCGCGCGCTCGATCGCCGTCGTCGAAGGCGGCTGCGGAGCGCTGCTGTTCGGCCGCGACCAGGACCGGCGCATGCCGCCCGCCAGTCTCACGAAGCTGATGACGGCCGCCGTCGCCATCGAGCAGGGCGACCTGGACATGCTGATCACGAATCACGTCGATGCGGCGGCGCTCCACGAAGAGACCGGTTCGACCGTTATGGGCCTGCAGCCCGGCATGGAGCTCTCGCTGCTGGACCTGCTGTACGGGCTGATGCTCCCCTCCGGCAACGACGCCGCAATCACGATCGCCGAGGGCGTCGCGGGGTCGGAGGAGGAGTTCGTCGCGCTGATGAACGCGAAGGTGGAGGCCCTGGGCCTGCGCAACAGCCACTTCACCAACCCCCACGGCCTCGACGAAGACGGCCTCTATTCCAGCGCGTACGACATGGCGATACTGGCGCGCTACGTGATGCAGAACGAGACGCTGAGCACGATCACGGCGGCGATCTCGTGGCAGCCGCACTGGGACGGGCCGCCGATCTGGAACGGCAACCGCTTCCTGACCGACTACGAGGGCGCGGACGGCGTGAAGATCGGGTACACGGAGGAGTCGGCGCAGACCATCGTCGCATCGGCGACGCGCGGCGGGCGGCGCATCATCGCGTCGCTGATGTACAGCCAGGACCGCTACACGGACGCGGCGCGCACGCTCGACTGGGCGTTCGCGCAGGCATCGGCGTGCCCCTGAGGGGGAGAACGAAGAACCAAGGATCCAGGACCAGGAACCGAGAACCCAGAACCTAAGGCCCACGCCTGGCACCGGGCCGTGGAGCGCGGGATTCAGGTGGTGGGGCGGGCGTGGAGGCGGGGGTTCGCC
>DATMAH010000004.1:0-7075 GCA_035583735.1 Dehalococcoidia bacterium | reverse complement strand
GACTGCTGTGCGCGGGCTTCGGCGGCGGCGGCGTTGAGGTCGGCGAGGGCGGACTCGAGGCGCTCGAGCTGCTCGTCGGACAGCCGCTTGAGGATCTTGAAGAAGTAGATGCCGACGATGCGGCGGAGGGCGCCGACGGTGACGGCGCCGGTCTCGGTGAGGTAGTTGCGGACAACGCGGCGGTCGTCCGCATCTTCTTCGCGGCGGACGAGGCCCTGCTTGACGAGGCGGTCGATATGGCCCGTGATGGTGGAGGGGTTGACGCCCAGGTGCTCGGCGAGGGCGCCGACGGGCTGGCCGTCTTCGTCGCGTAGCGTCCAGAGCAGGCGCATCTGGGCGATGGTGAGACCGTCCTCCGACCAGCCCTTGATGCGGAGCGCGTCGATGATGCCGATGGCGTCGGAGTACTGCTTGGCGACGCGGGCGAGCCGCTCCATCTGGGCGGGATCGACGCCGACCTCGCGCGCCACGTTGGCGGCTTCGGCTTCCAGAGCCTTCTGCTGTACCACGTTAGTTGCCCGGCCTTGAATATTTGCCCTTTACAAAAGCAATTCCCCGGAAGTATAGTCGAAGACGCGCACAGCGCACAACGGCCAGATACCCCCTTGCTGGGCGGAGGTGCCCGATGAACAAGTTCGCGGAGCAGGTGAAGCAGACGCCATCGCGGCGAGACCCGCCGTACCGGCCGGCGATGTGGCTCTCCGAGGAGGAAAAGGCGGAGCTGGCCGAGAAGATCGGGGACGCGAGCCTGTACCAGGACCTCGTGACGATGCGCGAGATGGTGCGGGCGCAGCCGGACAACCTCGAGTTGAAGAAGGCGCTGGTGAGCGGCATCGCCAGCGCGGAGTTCGCCGGCATCGACGCGTTCAGCCGCAAGCTGATCGAATGGCGCGAGTGGCCGGTGCCGAACACGCTGTTCCTGGCGATGGCGCGGCAGACGTGGGACGAGGTGCGTCACGCGTGGCTGGCGAAGGGGCTGATCGAGTCGTACGGCGGCGAGATCGGCGAGTACCCGGACACGCTCGCGGGCGGCGCCCCGCCCGGCGTGACGACGCAGGGCCCGATCGAGCAGACCATGGGCCCGGATGCGGCGCAGCAGCTCATGCGCGACCCGGTGGTGAGCCTGTCGATGACGAACGTGTCGCTCGAGGGCGCGGCGCTGACGCTGTTCCAGGAGACGTCGGAGGTCGGCGAGAAGATCGGCGACGACCTCATGGCCCACTGCTACGACTACAACTGGGCGGACGAAGTGACGCATACGGCGATCGGCGATTTCTTCGTGAAGCTGCTGACGGAGGACAACCCGCAGGAAGAGGCGAAGGCGCTGCGGGTGCACGCGCTGGCCGAGATGTTCCGCGCGAGGCTGAACGGCGAGCAGAGCGAGGAGCTGAAGGAGTTCTTCGCGGAGGAGATGGAGCGCGCGTCGGCGGCGCTAGGATAGCGGCGGCGCGCGGCATGGCCGCAGTCGTGCGGGCCGTGCCCGCGTAAGGATCGAGCATGGCCGTCGTCGCGATCGACCTCGAGGCGTGCATCAACTGCGGCTGGTGCAGGCGCGTCTGCCCCACGGAGACGATCAAGTACTTCTCGACGAAGCGGCGCACGCACGTGGTGGAGCCGGACGGCTGCATCGACTGCGGCATCTGCCCGCCGATCTGCCCGGTGGACGCGATCTACCCGGTGGAGGACTACGTGGTGCCGCCGGAGAAGCTCGCGGCCGCGCGCGAGAAGGCGAAGGCGTTCGCCGCGCGGACGCGGCGGCAGAAGCTGAACCGCGAAGAGGTCGTGCGGCGGACGCTGGCGAAGCTGGCGGCGGGAGGTGCGCATGCCTGAGTACGCGATCGACCCGCGGACGGTGGGCGGCGCATTCCGCGTCGACGAGAACGCGCGGCGGCTGATCCACTACCGGTTCGCCGAAGAGGTGTGCATGACGACGGCGGCCGGATGGGCGTCATCGATGCCGGCGATCAAGGTGAAGTTCGCTCTGGGCGAGCATGTGTACCACGACTCGATCCACTCGCTCTGGCTGGGGCAGCGGTTGCCGGAGCTGCGCGTGACGGAGGACATGGAGCTTACGGTGCCGCCGACCATCCGCTGGTCGAACAAGGCCGAGCCGCCGAACGAGGAGTTCCTGAAGTTCGTCGAGACGATGCAGCTCCAGCAGGACCAGTTGCTGCGGCTGGTCGGGTTGTACCGGGTGCTGAAGACGCACCTGGCGGTCTTGTACCGGCATCACGCGCAGGTGACGGACCAGGTCTGCGACGCGCCGACGGTGCGCATCCTCCGCCACATCCTGCTGGAGGAGGAAGAGCACGTGAAGTGGGGCCAGGCGATCTACGAAGAGCTGGCGGACACGCCGGAGAAGCGGCGTGCGGCGCTGGCGTGGCAGATGGAGCTGGAAGACCTGCTGGTGCGGGCGGGAGGTGTGACTGGGCGGTGAGGGGCCTCAGGAGGCCGGAGGGAAGAGGGACGGCGGAGCGTCGCAGCACGACGCATGACGAAGCGAGGAGCGTGAGATGAAGTTCGGGATCTTCTACGAGCACCAGTTGCCGCGACCGTGGGACAGCGGGCAGGAGCTGAAGCTGTTCCAGGACGCGCTCGAGCAGGTGGAGCTCGCCGACAAGCTGGGCATCGACCACGCGTGGGAGGTGGAGCACCACTTCCTGGAGGAGTACTCGCACTCGTCGGCGCCCGAGGTGTTCCTTGCGGCGGCGTCGCAGCGGACGAAGAACATCCGGCTGGGGCACGGCATCGTGCTGCTGCCGCCGGCCTACAACCCGCCGGCGCGCGTCGCCGAGCGCATCGCGACGCTCGACCTCGTGTCGAACGGGCGCGTGGAGTTCGGGACGGGCGAATCGGCGAGCCGGATGGAGCTGGAGGGGTTCGGCATCAACCCGGCGGAGCGCCGGGCGATGTGGCGCGAGGCGATCGAGCAGGTCGCCAACATGATGGTGATGGAGCCATACCCGGGGTTCCAGGGGCAGTACTTCTCGATGCCGGTGCGAAACGTCGTGCCGAAGCCGGTGCAGAAGCCCCACCCGCCGATGTGGGTCGCGTGCTCGAACCGCGACACGATCCATTTGGCGGCGCAGCTCGGACTGGGGGCGCTGACGTTCGCCTTCGTCGACCCGGCGGAAGCGCGGCACTGGGTAACGGACTACTACGAGACGTTCAAGCGGGAGTGCACGCCGGTCGCGCACGTCGTCAACCCGAACATCGCGATGGTGTCGAGCTTCTCGTGCCACCCGGACGAGCAGGAGGCGCTGCGGCGCGGCACCGACGGCTTCCGCTTCTTCCAGTTCGCGCTCGGGCACTTCTACGCCTTCGGGCAGCACAGGCCCGGCCGGACGAACGTCTGGGAGCGCTACGAGGCGGTGCGCGACGAGCTGGGGACGGAGCAGCTCGGCGGCGGCGCGGGCGGTATCGGCACGCCGGCGCAGTTGCGGGAGCACCTGCGGAAATTCGAGGAGGCGGGCGTCGACCAGACGGTGTTCATCCAGCAGGGCGGCAACAACAAGCACGAACACATCTGCGAGGACCTGGAGCTGTTCGCCAAGGACGTGATGCCGGAGTTCAAGGAGAAGGAAGAGGAGCGCGTGCGCCGCAAGAACGAGGAGCTGGCGCCATACGTCGAGGCGGCGTTCAAGCGGAAGGAGCGGATGCGAGAGCTGCGGGACGACGAGATCCCTGCGTTCCCCGCGTACGGCTACCAGGTCGCCGAAGTCGACGTCGACAAGCTGCCGGCGGGCCAGCGCGCCCGCTTTGAGGCGATGCGGAAGATGCGCCAGATCATCAACCGCTTCGACGAGCGCGAGGCCGAGAAGGCCGCACGCTGACCGCCCAGTTGTCGCGGTCGATGCCTTCGACCGCCTCAAGGCCTCCATCGATGGGATTCCGGCCGATGCGGTTCATGCGTCGCTGCGTGCAAACGTCAGGTGCGTGACGCCGCCGGGCGAGGAGACAGCCTCGACTTCGTAATCCTCCTCGATCCCTTCCAGTCCGTCCCAGAGGCGAACGCCCCGGCCGAGCAGGATGGGGACGACGACCACGTGCGCGTAATCGATGAGGCCGCCGGCGAGGAAGTCGCGCAGCATGCTGGGCCCACCGCCGATGCGTACGTCATGGCCGCCCGCCGCTGCCCGCGCCATCTCGAGCGCGTCAGCCGGCGTCGCATTGATGAAGTGGAATGTCGTGCCGCCTTCCATCTCGATGGGCGGACGCGGGCGGTGAGTGAGGACAAACGTGGGTGTGTGGAACGGCGGGTTGGGGCCCCACCAACCCCTCCAGCCGGGGTCATCGTGCCATCCGGGCGGACCGAACTTTCCGGCGCCCATGATCTCGGCGCCAATCCCCGGACCGTGCTGCCCGGCGAACGCGTTGTCGATGCCGTCGCTTCCGCCGCGCTCGCCGACGATCTCGTGCCAGAACCTCGTGCCGAGCATCCATTCGTGTAGCCGGTGGCCGGCGTGACCAAACGGCGCGTCGTAGCTCTGGTCTACGCCGGTGCCGAATCCGTCGAGCGAGATGGTGAAGTTGTGGACGCGCGCGCGGGACATGTCTGGTGCTCCTTCGGTCGTTCGTGCTGATTCTCTGCGCTCATGCTGAGCGCTATCGATTCTGGCCAGCGCCTTCGACGTACCCGGCGAGGCGGCGCAGCGTCTGCTCGCCGCCCTCAATTGCGTGAAACTCCCGGATGACGAGGTCGCGCTGCGCCTTCGTGGGGAACACGGAGCGCAGCGTCACCTCCGTACCGCCGTCGCGATCGACGAACGTGAAGGTCGAGACGAACGCCTCGGGGTCGTCGGCGCGCGAGCCGTGGCGGGCGACGATGCGTTCGGGCGGCACGATCTCGCGCCACTCGATCCAGTTCGGATAGTCCGTCCCATCGGGCCCGTGCATGGTGTAGTCCCACACGCCACCGACGCGGAACTCGAAGGCGCGTGTCGTGGTCGTGAAGCCGTCAGGCCCCCACCACCGTGCCAGGTGGCTCGCGTCGGCAAACGCCTCGAACACGAGCGCTCGAGGGGCGTCGATCGACCGCGAGAGCGCGATCTCGCGTTCGGACTCTGGCTCGTGATCAGGCATCGTTCACCTCAGACTCCTTGATCTGCAATTCCTGTACGTAGGCGTTCAGCCGGTCGAAAGTCTCGTTCCAGTACCGCGCGAAGCCCCCGACCCACTCCTGGATTGGCCGCAAGCCGCGAGCGTCGAGCGTGTATACGCGCTCGCGGCCGGCCTCGCGGGCGCGCACGAGGCCGACCTCTCGGAGGACGCGCAGGTGCTTCGATGTGCCGGGCTGGGTCATCCCCAGCTCGCGCGCGAGGTCACCGACCGGCCGCTCACCTTCCCGGAGGAGCGTCAGGATCCGGCGGCGCTGCGGCTCGGCGATCGCGTTGAACGCATCCGACGTCGTGGCTGCTCTGGCCATGAAGGCGATTATATAACCATATAGGCATAAGTCAAGCCGACGGGCCGGGGCGGGCATGACCCCCCCGTTGGCGGCGCCGTCGGCGGGGAAGCTGCGCCGGTTTGTCCGGTGGCGGGTGCTGGGTTTGCTGTGGCTGGTGGTGGTGGGTGGGCGGATTGCAGATGACGCAGATGGGCTCGGGGTGTTGGTTGCGGTGTTGGCGCGGTCGCATGGGGTGGACGCCATAGGCGGGGGAAGATCATCAATGGCGTTCGGAATGACGTGGTGTACGCGTTAGGAATGACTTGGAAACCGGCGTGCGTCGGCGTGAGGCACGTAAGAAGTGAGGCGCGCCCCGCGGGGCGCGCCTCGTCGCTCACTACACGAGACGTGGCTCAGTCGCGGGGGAGGCCGAGGCCGCGCTGCGCCATGATGTTGCGCTGGATCTCGCTCGTGCCGCCGGCGATCGTCGATGCCACCGCCGCGACGTAGCCGACGCCGAAGCGGCCGGCGCCGGCGTATTGCGGCGCGCCGCCGGTGACCATCGCGTACGGGCCGGCGATCTTCACGCCGAGCGCCGCGATGCGCTGTCCCAGCTCCGACGTGAAGAGCTTGCACATCGACGCCTCATGGTTTGGCACCAGGCCGCTGTTCTGCATGCTAATCACGCGGTAGGACATGAGGCGTGCGACGTTGGCCTCGATCCAGCGGTCGGCGAAGGCGAGCTGGACTTCGCGCTTCTTCGCGCCCGGCGCGAGCTGCGGGTTCTCGTGCGCGAACCTGATGAGGCCTTCGAGCTGCTTGCGGATGCCGACGGACGAGCCGATCGACGAGCGCTCGAAGTCGAGCGTCGTAGTGCCGATGTACCAGCCGCGGTTCTCCTCACCGACGCGGTTGCGGGCGGGCACGCGGACGTTCTCGAAGAAGACCTCGTTGAAGGTGGCGCCGCCGGCCATCGTGGTGAGGGGGCGGACGGTGACGCCCGGGTCCTTCATGTTGAGGAGGAAGTAGCTGATGCCGCGGTGCTTCGGCGCGTCCGGGTCCGTGCGGGCGAGCATGTACATCATGTCGGCATACTGCGCGCCGGTGGTCCAGATCTTCTGGCCGTTGATGACGTAGTCGTCGCCGTCGCGGACGGCGCGCGTCTGGACGGAGGCGACGTCGGAGCCGGCGTTTGGTTCGGACCAGCCCTGGCACCACTGCACTTCGCCGGAGAGGATGCCTGGCAGGTGCTCCTTCTTCTGCTCCTCCGTGCCGTGCACGATGAGCGTCGGGCCCAGCATCATCACGCCGAAGCCGCCGACGTTTATCGCCCCGAACTCGGCGAACTCCTCGTTCATGATGAACTGGCGCTTGATGTCGAGGCCCGCGCCGCCGTACTCCTTCGGCCACGCCGGCGCGACCCACCCGCGAGAGGCGAGGGCGCTGCGCCAGCGCTTGATCGGGTCGCCTTCCTTGCTGCGGTCGCGGAAAAGGCCTTCGCCTTCGTCATTGCCGCCGCGGCGTCCGCCGCCCAGGCCCCGCAGCTCGGGGGGGTACTCCTTCTCGAGGAAGTCGCGCACTTCCTTACGCCATGCGGCCTCTTCGGGGGTGTCGTTGAAGTCCATGCTGCCTCCGGGTGTTTCGGCTCAGACGAACTGATCATAGGCGGTCAGGGGGCCGGGGGCTAGG
>DATMAH010000003.1:0-7025 GCA_035583735.1 Dehalococcoidia bacterium | reverse complement strand
GGCGAACCAGAGGCCCGTCGTGACGTGCACGAGCGCAGCCGCCGCGACGAGCGCGACGGCTGCCAGCCGCCGTCCGCGGAGCAGCGCGGCGACGGCCAGCGCGCCCAGGCCGAACGCCACCATACGCGGATGGAAATAGGGTTCGAGCGAGTTGGCGCTGGTCCGAGGGATGCGGTGGCGCAGCGTCAGCGCCGCGCCGAGCGCGATCGTCAGCCACGCGCTCCGGTACACGCGGCCGCCAATCGCGACGATTGCCGCCCAGACGAGCGCCAGCGACAGCAGATAGCCGGCAAGGAACAGCGAAGGCAGCGGAAGCCCCGTCGCGCGCGCGATCGCGGCGAGCAGCTCGTCGGCCAGCATGAACCGTCCCTGCGCATCGATGAGCGACGCATCGCGCGGAAACGCCGACGGGTCGAGCGCCCGGACGACGACCGGAACGTAGAAGGCCTGGTCCGACGCGCCGTACCGGTATCCGGCGCCGTTGGCCGTGGCCAGGATGACGAAGAGCGGGAGGGTGAGGAGAGGTGGCAGGATCTCAGATCTGGTGATATGAGGTGTGTTCATCGAGTGGATCATCGGGACGCTGTCGGCCGCGCCGATGCATGGACGGATCGGCGACGGATCAGCCCGAAGCCAGGCTTGGCAGCGTCGATCGCCCTCAGAAGGCCGCTTCGTCCGCGCTCGGGCCGTAGATCGACGGCACGGGGACGTCCAGCAGGCGCAGGTACACGCTGAGCTGCCCCCGGTGGTGGACCAGATGGTTGACGACGAACGAGCGCCAGACGGCCGCCTTCGGCATCGAGAAGATGACCTGGCCGTTGCGCTTGAGCGCCCACGGTGCCATCAGCTCCGCGTCGGTCCTGCCGGCCAGCGCGGCGCGCGTGTCGGCGACGTGCTTGTCGAAGGCGGCCAGCAGCTCCGCGCGCGCGCGCCTCTCCTGCGGCGGCGGGCTGCCGCTGACGTCGAACTCCGACTGCGTCAGCGTCACCAGCCCCCACGATGGAATCGTTGCGACGTGCTCGGCGAGCTGGCCGAGCGAGAACGATCGGGCGTGCGGCTTCCAGTCCAGCCTGTCGTCCGGCACGCGCTCGAGCAGCTTGCGAGTCGTCGTCATCTCGTGGTCGAACTCGGGCAGCAGGGCATCGACCAGCGGCATCAGTCCCTCCTTGTGGCGAAGCGGTGACGCGGGTTCCCTACGACTGGCGCCCGAAATCGACCCTCGGGACGCGCTCGGCCTCGGGCGGCGCGTTGAACAGCGGGTACTCCCGGAAGCCGAAGATGCCGGCCGTGATGTTCGACGGGAACTGGCGTCGCAGCGTGTTGTACTCCTGGACGCGCTCGTTGTAGCGCATCCGCTCGACCGCGAGCCGGTTTTCCGTGCCGGCCAGCTCGTCCATGAGCCGCGCGAACTGCTCGTTCGATCGGAGCTGCGGGTAATTCTCCACGATGACGAGCAGCCGCGCCAGCGCGGCGCTCTGCTCGTTGGCCGCCTGGATGCGCTCCTCCGGCGTCCGGGCGCCGGCCAGCTTCGCGCGCGATTCCGCGATCTGGCCGAAGACGTCGCGCTCCTGCTGCGCGATCCCCTTGACCGTCTCCACGAGATTCGGGATGAGGTCGTTGCGCCGCTGGAGCTGGTTTTCGACCTGCGCCCACTGCGCCTTGATCGCCTCTTCCTGACTGACGAACCGGTTGTACGAGCAGCCCGACAGACCGAATGCGGCCAGTGCCACCGCCGCAGCCACCATGGTCCTTCGCATCGCCATCATTGCGCACGCCCCAAGGTTAGTTGAGGATTGAGGATTGAGGATTGACGATTGACGATTGACGATTGACGATTGGCGATTGCATTGACGATTGATGATTACATCGACGATTGCTGATCTGCTCGACAATATTGGCGATCGCCTCCAGCATCATCGACTGTCTCGAAGCCAGAAACAATCGTCAATCCCCAATCGTCAATCGTCAATCCTCAATCCTCAATCCTCAATCCTCAATGCTTACCAGCTCGCGCCGCCGCCGCCTCCGCCGCTGCGTCCGCCGCCGAAGCCGCCGAAGCCGCCGAACCCGCCAAACCCTCCAAAACCGCCGCCGAAGCCGCCTCGCGCCACGCCACCGAATCCTCCGAACGGACCGACGCCGCTGTGCCAGCCGCTCCATGGACCTCCGCCCCAGTATCGTCGCCGCCGCCGGCGCGTCGTGCCGGCGATCGCGTTGAGGAGGAGGAACGCGATGAACAACGCCAGCAGGATCCCGCCCGATCCGTCTTCAGCCGGAGCGCGCCGCCGCGGCGGCTGCGGCACGCCGGTCAGCGTGACGTTGCGCCCCTCGGCGATCCGCTGCACGAGGCGCGTGACGCCGGCAACCAGACCGGCGCCGTACGCGCCCCGGCGGAACTCCGGGACCATGTACCGGCGACTCGTCTCTCCCGCAAAGCCGTCGGTGATGAACTCCTCGAGGCCGTAGCCGACCTCGATCCACACCTGCCGGTCCCGGACGGCGACCAGGACCAGGAGTCCGTTGTCGCGACCCTTGGCGCCGATGCCCCGGCCGCGGTTCTCGAACATCTCGACGGCGTACTCGCGGATGTCGCCGTAGGGTTGAACCGTCTCGACCGTCGCCACGACGACCACGTCACCGCTCGCCTGCTGGAGCGACAGGCTGAGCGACTCCAGCGCCCGTCGACTCTCCGGATCGATGACGCCTGCAAAGTCGTTGACAGGACCGGTCAACACCGGGGGAGGCTCCTGTGCTCCGAGTCGCGCCCCGACCAGGACCAGGACCAGGCAGCCGCACAGGACGCGCGCGGCCTCCCTGGCCGCCATCGCTAGCCGCGCCATGTGTCGACCGCTCGCGCGAGCTGCTCGACGGCGGCCAGATAGTCCGGGAACAGCCGGGCCGCATCGGTGGCCGCCAGCTGATCCGACTGGTCGAGCGCGAGCATCTGCTCGACGATGCGGTCGGGCAGGCCGACGGCGCGGGCGCCTTCACGGGTGGCAGCCATCCGGTCAGTGATGTTGACGCCGTTGAGGCGCGCAACGTTCCGCAGCAGCGCCGCGAAGGCGGGGGCGGAGGCGCGCACGAGCGAGGCGATCTCCGCCGGCCGGCCGGCCGCCTCGATGAAGCCCTCGCGCAGGTGCAGCAGGTGGCTCTTCACCT
The DNA here is from genome assembly GCA_035583735.1 of Dehalococcoidia bacterium. GTDB lineage: Bacteria > Chloroflexota > Dehalococcoidia > DSTF01 > JACRBR01 > DATMAH01. The sequence goes on along the minus strand of DATMAH010000003.1, from coordinate 3,866 downwards.
GCGTCTCGCACGCGCGCCTCAGGTCGCCATCCGCGATGGCGATCCCCTCGAACGGGTCGTCGCCGAAGATGCGGGCGTGGGCGCGGACGATCTCGGCGTACTCCAGCGGAAAGGCGTCGAGCGACCGGCGGAATTCGTCCTCCGGCAGGAGGAGCGGTGTCGCCACACCCGAGCGCGACCACCGCGGCGAGTACCGCGCGCACGCCTCCAAGTCGGCGATGGTAAGGCTGGCGACGAGCGCCAGGCACGTCACCGGCGCGTCGGCGCGCCCCTCCAGGTGCGGTCCGTAGGCCACCACCGCGCGGAGCCGATCGGCGAAGACACCGCGGAGGTCGGCGGCGAGTCCGTCAGCGGCAGCACGCCACGTTGCGGTCATACGCCAATTCTAGTCTTTGCATACAATGCCCCCATGCAGCTTCGCGAGCTGAACATCGGCTGCTTCGGCGGTGGAACCGGGCTCCCCAGCCTGCTTGGCGGCCTGAAGATCAATCCCTGGCTGCAACTGAACGCCGTCGTGACGATGTTCGACAGCGGCGGCAGCTCCGGGCAGCTGCGCGACGAGCTGGGCGTGCTGCCGCCCGGCGACGTGCTGAAGTGCGCCCTGGCGCTGGCGCGCAACGAAGGGGAGGCGCGGCGCGTGCTGCTCGCCCGGCTGCCGACGCTCGAGCAGCACGATCGGCTGGCGGGGCACACCGGCGGCAACCTGCTGCTGTCGATGATGGAGCAGTACAGCGGCGATTTCCTCGCGGCCGTCGACGGGCTGCGTGCGCTGCTCGGTTGCCAGGGCTACGTCTGGCCCATCAGCGTCGAGCAGGCGATGCTGTGCGCGGAGTACGCCGACGGCGCCGTGCACTGCGGCGAGGTGGAGGTCGATCGCGGCCACAATCGCGGCCACGAGGTGCGGAAGCTGTGGCTCGAGCCGGACGCGCGCATCCTTCCCGCGGTCCGCTGCGCCATCGAGCGCTTCGACGCGGTGATCATCGGACCCGGCAGCTTCTACACCAGCCTGATGCCGCCGCTGCTCGTCCGGGGGGTGAAGGAGGCGATCGCGGACGTCCGCGGTCCGGTCATTCTCATCGCGAACCTGCTGACCGAGGGGCGCGGCATGGCGGGATTCACGGCAGCCGATGCGGCGCGATGGGTCGCCCGCGCGATCGACCGGCCGGTCGACGTGGTGATGATCAACACCGGCCGCCCGTCTCCGGAGGCGCTCATGCGGTACGCCGCCGAGCACAAGGAGCCGCTCGAGGTCGGCGACCTCGATCCGGGCATCGAGGCGATCTTCGGGCGCTTCTGGTGCACGGAGATTGCGCGGCACGATCGGCGGCGCCTCTCCTTCGCCGTCTGGAGCGTCCTCAGCGAACGGCTCCTCCAGCCTCGCGGCGCGCAGGAGACGGTGACGGCAGCGGGGCGTCACGCTCCTCCCCACGGGACGTAGAGCCGCCGCGCGGCCCCTGCGGCCTCACCGCTTCGCCCCCTTCACCGGCGCGCGGGTCCGTGACGGCGTGCGTGCCGATCGCGCCTTCCGCGGCGCCGCGGCGCGGCCGGCACCGGAGTCCGCACGGCGAGCCCGCTCGCCTTCGGCCAGCCGGCGAGCTTCGCGCAGCTCGAGCGCCCGGCGGATGATCTTTTCGAAGAGCGCCCCCGTCTCGCCGCCGCGGGCGGGACGATTCGAGAGCCAGACCTCTGGAGCATCCGACGCGAGGATGTCGGCGAAATCGCCTTGGCTCTTGACGCTGAGCGGAGCGAACTCGGTGATGTCCACCGGGCCGGCCCATTCGTCGCGATGCTTGATGAGCAGCCACGACCGGCCGTCGGCCGGCGAGCCGCCCCAGCGGCCGCCCTTCGTCCTGACGAGTACCCAGGATCCCTTCAACTTCACGCCGTCGAGCGTGAACTTCAAATCCCCCTTCTCCAGCGCCGCGTCGACGTCGTCGACCTCCGGCGTCCAGGTGCCGCGATCCCAGAGCATCACGATTCCCGCGCCGTAGCCCGACGGGATGACGCCTTCGAAGTCGCCGTACTCGAGGGGATGATCCTCGACGTGCCTCGCCAGCCGCTTGACCGTCGGATCGAGCGACGGCCCCTTGGGAATCGCCCATGAGAGGAGCACGCCGTTGTGTTCGAGCCTGAAGTCGTAGTGGAGATGGCTGGCCAGGTGCTTCTGGACGCAGAAGAGCCGCGGCTTGCGACCGGTGGGCGATCGGCGCCGCTTCAGCCCGGGGGGCTCGGGCGACTCGGTGAAATCGCGCTTTGCCCGATACGGTTCGAGCGGCATCGCTACCGCACCCCGGCCTGCATCTTGGCGATCGGCTTCGCGAAGATCCAGAACAGCAGGCCGGCGCCGATGGCGAAGGCGGCCGCGGTCCCGAACAGCTGCACGCCGTACTGCATCGCCTCCTGAACCGTCTCGGTGCGGGGCATGTACCGCGTGACGAGGCCGGCCACCAAGTTGCCGATCGCGGAGCCCATGAACCAGGTGCCCATCATCTGTCCGACCAGGCGCCCGGGGGCCAGCTTGGTGATGCCGCTCAAACCGACGGGGCTGAGCGCCAGCTCGCCCACCGTGTGGAAGAAGTAGGTGGCCACCAGCCAGTGCATGCCGACTCGTCCCTCGGCGAGCGACATCGACGCCCACATCATGACGAGGAACCCGACGCCCAGCATCACCAGACCCAGACCGAACTTGACGGGGAGCGACGGGTTGCGGTCGCCGAGCCGGAGCCAGAGGGCGCCCATGACGGGCGCCAGCAGGATGATGAAGATCGGGTTGACGCTCTGGAGGGCGCCGGCCGTGATCTCGGTGCCGAAGATCACGCGATCGGTCAGGTCCCGTGCGAACAGGTTGAGCGCCGATCCGGCCTGCTCGAATCCCGACCAGAAGAGCGCCGCGCCGATGCAGAGCAGGAAGCAGACCGCCAGACGCTGCCGCTCGGTGCGGTCGCGCGCCACGAAGAGGATGACGGCGATGAAGTACAGGAGGAACAGCGCGGCAACGACCAGGAAGACGCTCCCGGCGAAGGCGGCCAGCGTGACCGTGCCCGCGGCCGTGAGGGCGGAGAAGCCGAGCACCGCGGCTGCCACGACCCCCAGGCCGAGGTAGAACTGCCGCCAGGCGGCGGCGAGGCGGTGGGGAGCGGCGGAATCCTCTTTCAGCTCACCCTTGCCCTGCAGGTGGCGCTGCCCGGCGACGTACTGCACGAGCGCGAAGGTCATGCCGACGCCGGCGGCCGCGAAGCCGTAGTGCCAGTCGACCCACTCGGCGCCTGCGCGCGGCTCGCCCAGCCACGAGCAGACGAGCGGGCCGAAGAGCGCGCCGACGTTGATGCCCATGTAGAAGAGCGAGAACCCGGCATCGCGCCGCGCGTCGTCCGGCCCGTACAGGTCGCCGACAATCGCGCTGATGTTCGGTTTGAGCAGCCCCGTTCCCAGCACGATGAGCAGCAGTCCGCCGTAGAACGTGGTCAGCGTCGGCACGGCCAGGCTGTAGTGGCCGAGCGCGATCAGGATGCCGCCGTAGAGCACGGCCCGCTGTGCGCCGATCAGGCGGTCCGCGATCCATCCGCCGGGCAGCGTCGTGAGGTAGACCATCGACGTGTAGAGCCCGTAGACGGCGCCCGCCGCGGCCGTGTCGAACCCGAGGCCGCCCTGCGCGATCGGCGCGGTCATGAACAGGATCAGGAGCGCGCGCATGCCGTAATAGCTGAAGCGCTCCCACATCTCGGTGAAGAAGAGCGTGGCCAGCCCTCGCGGGTGGCCGAAGAAGGCGGTGTCGTACGGCGTCGGCTCGACGTGGAGCGCCCGGGCCGCGCCTGTGGCCGGCGGCGGGTTCATGGCCATAACATAACGTGGAAGGTGCGCATTCT
>DATMAH010000002.1:0-11335 GCA_035583735.1 Dehalococcoidia bacterium | reverse complement strand
CCCGCACGCAAGGAGATGCCCGACACGATCAGGCGCTCGGACAGGCGCGCCCAGGAGGTGTGGTCGAAGGCCCACGACAGCGCCGTGAAGACGTACGGCGAAGGCGGCGCCGCACACCGTGTGGCCTTCGCCGCCCTGAAGTACGAGTACAAGAAGTCCGGCGACAAGTGGGTGAAGAAGGCCCAGCGCGGCCCCTCCGACCCACAGGCCGCCCGCGGCCCCACCACGCGCAAGAAGTCGACCGACCCCGACCGCGCCCCGACGGCCCGCGGCAAGGTGGCGAGCACCGAGAAAGAGGCGCGCTCGAAGGCGAAGGAGGCGCGCCGTGAGTACGACCGCTCGCGCCGGAAGAAGCGCGCGGCGGCGTAGGCGGCGTCCCCCGGGCAGATTCAGCTACACAACCACTCCCCCGGAAACGCGGGAATTAAGGGTTTCCCCCTACGGTTTGTAGGGGTGTTCCCGTATGCCCAGGACGCTCACCTGCCACGGATAATCCGCTGCGTTCAGGGATGAACAACTACGGAGGGAACCGATGGCAGACGCGATCACGGACTCCTGCACGCACCACTGGGTCCTCTCGAACCCGGAGGACGACGTGGTGCGCGGCCGCTGCAAGCGCTGCGGCGCCGAGCGCGAGTACCCGGCCAGCGTCGAAGGCGCCAGCCGGCAGGGCGTGTACGACGAGGCCGCGTCGCTGAGCCGCAGCATCTCGCTGCTGCCTGACCTCGGCGGGTCGGCGATGCCGGGGGAGAAGGTGTACTAGGGGTCGTCGACGTCGCCACGACCGTGTGACCGGGAGCATGGCGGGACGGGCGACGAGGCGATCTCCAAAGCGTGAGCCGACAAGCACAATCACCTAAGGGATACCCTTAGGTGAAACCCCGATAGCGCGTCCAGCGCGGCGGGGACGCAGGGAACGCGAATCAGCCGCCGCCCGGCGGCACTCAGGGAGGAGACACAGACATGACGAACGGAATGGCCCCGCGCCAGCACGCCGCACGCATCAAGGTCCTGATCGTCGACGACCACGCGGTGCTCCGGCAGGCGCTACGGATGCTGCTCGAGAACCAGAACGAGGTCGACGTCGTCGGCGACGCCGGCAACGGGCGCGAGGCGCTCGACGCCGCCGAGAAGACGCAGCCGGACGTGGTCCTCATGGACATGGTGATGCCGGGACTCAACGGCCTGGAGGCCACGCGCCAGATCCGGCGCCGCGTGCCCAAGGCCAAGGTCCTCATCCTCACCGGCTACATGGAGGACGAGCAGATCCTCGCCGCGCTGCGCGCCGGCGCCAGCGGCTACGTCGTCAAGAAGTCCGACGTCCAGGAGCTGCTGCTGGGCATCCAGACGGTGCACCGCGGCAATACCTACTTCTCGTCGGCCATCAGCGAAGGCGACGCCGTCCAGGACTACCTGTGGCAGGCGAAGCGCCCCGAGTCGAAGTCTGGCTATGACCTGCTGACGAGCCGCGAGCGCGAAGTGCTCCAGCTCATCGCCGAGGGCTACTCCAACCAGCGCATCGCGAACGAGCTGTTCATCAGCGTGAAGACGGTGGAAGCGCACAAGGCGCACATCATGTCGAAGCTGCACGCGCAGAACCGCACGGACCTCATCCGCTACGCGATCCGGAAGGGCATCGTGGGCCTCGACGCGGGGCCGGACCTGACGGAGTCGCCGGACCAGGCGGCGGTGTGATGGCGAACGCACGGACATCGCGCGAGGGGCGCCACATGAAGGAAGTCAAGGAACTCAGGTCGGCGATCGCCGAGATCGCCGCGGCGAAGCCGGAGCATTTGCGTGACGGCTACCTGCAGCGGCTGCGGCGCTTGCTGCGGCTGCGCCGGGACCACTTCGACGAGCTGAACGAAGCCGGCCTCCGGCTGCTCGACCGGTCGATCTTCTCCGCGTACTGCGACTGTCTGGACATCGGCCAGGGAGAGGCCGCGCGGGCGGTGCTGAAGGACGTGCGGCTCACGGTGTCGATCCCGCGGTCGCTGCAGCGGTAGCGCTGCGCGCGAACAGACAACAGGCAACAGACAACAGATAGCACAGGGACACGCAGGCAGGACGACAGGACGCGAGGAGCAGGACGGACACAAGCGATGGGACGGACGATCCTCCTCGTAGATGACGAGCCCGTGGTGCGGGCGCTCCTCAAGGTGGCGCTCGAGCCCACGGGCTCGCGCTTCGTAGAGGCGGCGGACGGCTGCGCCGCGCTGGAGGCGGCCTGGCGGGAGCAGCCCGACGCCGTGCTGCTCGACGTCGGGCTGCCGAAGCTGAGCGGCATCGACGTCTGCCGCGCGCTGAAGACGCACCCGCGTCCGCCGCGCGTGCTCCTCATCACGGGCAACCAGTACGCCGACGAGACGCACGAATGCGGCGCCGACGGCGTCATCGCGAAGCCCTTCGACCCGGCAGCGCTGCTCGGCGAGGTGGAGTCGCTCCTCTCCGCCCCCGCTGCGCGGTAACGGCTGGACGGAGGCACTCACGGCTCACCACAGCCGATCACCAGCGAGCACGTGCCAACCACCAACACCAACCACCAGCCCCCACCCACCACGCACTACCCACCACTCACCAGTGCACCCATACGGGCATACCGATCTCCGCGAAGGCGTAGACCTCTTCGATCTCAGCGACGCGGATGCAGCCGTTGCTGACGCGGCCGGTGGAGGCGTCGACGACGTTGCCGGCAGCGTCCTTGAGCAGCGAGTGGAAGCCGTTCGCCTTCTCGGCGTCAAAGCCGACCCAGTGGCTGATGTACGTGTCGAACGGCGCGTCGTACGCCAGTCCCTCGATCTTCGTGTGGACGTGAAAGAGCCCTGTCTGCGTCGACAGGTACTCGCCGGTGTCGATCTGCGCGCCGACGGCGACGGGCGAGAACTCGCGCAGGACGGTGGCGCCGTCCATCAGCCGCACCGTGAACGTCGTCACGTCCACCTCGATCCACCGCCCTGCCGCCGGCGCGACGCTCCCGTCCGAGGCGAGCGCCGGCGCCGCCGTGGCCGTGGGTTCAGCCGCCGTCTCCGGCTCCGGCGTGGGTGACGGCGCGGCTGCGTCGTCCTCCGGCGCCGAGGCGGGGGTCGCGACAGGGGGCGGCGTCGGCGATGGGGCGAACACCGGCGGCGTGGCGGGCTTGCCGCCCACCATCACGGTCGGCGTCGGCATCAGCGGCTCGACCGTCACCAGGCGTGAGTTCGCCTCCCCCTGCCCGCACGCCGCGCCGACGACAGCGAGCAGGAGCGCGAGAGCGAGGAGGCAGCGGGCGTTCGTCCGGCGAGGCACGCCACATGATGGCGCGTCCCGCCGCCGCCGGGCCAGTCAGTGCCCGCCGGGAGACTGGATCTCCGGCGACTCGAAAACGATGCGGGCTTCCGGCTCCGCCTGGGCGGCGAGGCGGCGGCGCAGCAGGCGCGCCGTGACGAAGCCGTGCTCCGGGGCGAGCAGCCAGGCCGCCCCGAAGATGACGGTGGCGACCAGCACGATGGCGCCGCCCGCCGCGACACCATTGTGGAAGCTTATGTAGAGTCCAGCCACGCCCGACAGCACGCCGATCGCCGCGCTGATGAGCATCATCATCCCCAGCCGGTCCGTCAGCAGCCGCGCCGCGGCCGCCGGCGTGATCAGCATCGCGACGACAAGGATGTTCCCCACGGCACGCAGGCTCACCACGATCGTCATCGAGATGGCGATGAGCAGCATCAGGTCGAGCAGCAGCACCGGCAGCCCCATCGCCTGCGCCGCCGCGCGGTCGAACGAGACGATGAGCAGCTCGCGGTAGAAGACCACCACGAGCGCGACCACCACCGCCCCGACTCCGGCCGCGATGTAGAGGTCCGACACGGTGACGCCAAGCACATTGCCGAAGAGAAAGTGCGTCAGGTCGCGCGAGTAGTCGCGCGACGAGCTGATGAGGACGACGCCGAGCGCGAACGACCCGGCGAACATCACGCCGATCGCCGAGTCTTCCTTCACGCGCGTGTTGGTGGCGATGAGCGCGATCGACGCGGCGGTGATGGCGCCGAACACGAGTGCTCCAACGAAGATGCTCTGCCCCAGCAGGAAGGCCACGACGACGCCGGGAAAGATCGCGTGCGCCATTGCGTCGCCGATGAACGACAGCCCGCGCAGGACGATATAGGAGCCGACGATACCGGTGACGGCGCCCATCAGCACCACGGCGACGAGAGCGCGCCGCATGAACTCGTACTGCAGCGGGTCTGTGAGGTAGTCGGCGAAGGGCATCAGTCGTGCTCCGCGCCCAGGTTCTCGTGCGTGTGGTGGTGATGCGCATGGTCGCCCGTGTGGTGGGTGTGCGCGGGCTGCGGCTGGCCGGTGCGCTCGAGCATGATCACCGGCCCGCCGTATGTCTGCGCGAGGTTCTCCGGCGTGTACGTCTCGTCGACGGGCCCGTACGAGACCATGCGCTCGTTCACGCAGCAGAGGCAGTCGCAGGCGCAGGAGGCGCTCACGAGGTCGTGGGTGGCGATGATGACGATCTTGCCGTCGCGGCGCTGTTGCTCGATGACGTCGAGCACGACCTCCTGCGTCGCCGAGTCGATGCCGGTCATCGGCTCGTCGAGCAGCAGGACGTCGGCTTCTTGCGCCAGCGCGCGGGCGATGAAGACGCGCTGCTGCTGGCCCCCGGAGAGCTGCCCGATCTGGCGGTCGCGCAAGTCCGCCATCCCCACGCGCTCGAGCATCTCCTGTGCGACGCGCAGGTCCTCTCCGCTCGCGAGCCGGCGCCAGCGCGACCGGGGGTACCGGCCCATCAGCACCACGTCGCGGACCGTGACGGGAAAGTCCCAGTCCACGGCCTCGCGCTGCGGCACGAAGGCGATGCGCGACTTCATCTGCGACGCCGGACGCCCGAACAGCGTGACGGACCCGGAGACGACGGGGGCGAGGCCGAGGATGGCCTTCAGCAGCGTGCTCTTGCCGCCGCCGTTCGGGCCGATGACGCCGATCACCTGGCCGCGGCTGATGTCCGCCTGCACGCCCTTCAGCACCACTTTGCTGCCGTAGGCGACGGTGAGGTCGCGGATGACGAGACAGTCGTCGTGCGCCGCGGCTCGCTGACGGGTCACTGCCTGCGTCATGGTCCTGCTCCCAGCGCTTCGTGCACCTTCTGCGCGTTCACCACGATCACCCCGTCGACGGTGTCGGCGCCGCTGCCGGGCTCGCCCAGCGCGTCGACGTACAGGTCGTCGACGATGCGCACGCCGGCATCGCGCGCCAGCGTCTCGGCGAGGTCCGAGTTCACGCTCGACTCGGCGAAGATGGCCTTCACGCCCTCCTCCCGGATGAGGCGGAGGAGGCCGGCCGTCTCCTGCGCGGAGGGTTCCGCGCCGGTGGTGCTGCTGGGGATGACGGCGCCGACGACTTCGAGGCCGAACGCCTCCGCGAAGTAGCCGAAGCCGTCGTGGTTCGTGACGATCTTACGGTCCTGCTCCGGGATCTCGTCGATGAGCGCGCGCGCTTCGGCGGCGGCGTCATCGAGGACGGCATTGTAGGCGGCGGCGTTGGCACGATACGTGTCCGCGCCGGCCGGGTCGGCCGCCGCGAGCGCTTCGGCGATGTTGTCCACCATCTGCTTCGCGCGTTCGGGGTCGAGCCAGACGTGCGGGTCAACGTCACCGTGGTCGCCGGCGCCGTCTTCGCCGTCATGCTCGCCCTCGGCCTGCAGCGCCGGCGGCCGCAGTTCGATGCCGTCGGTCACCGTGACGACGGTCGCGTCGCGTGCCGCCGACAGCGTGTCGTCGAGCCAGTCGTCGAGGCCGACGCCGTGACGCAGGATGAGGTCGGCGTTTTCGACCGCGACGAGGTCCTCGGCCACCGGCTCGAACGCGTGAGAGTCGGCGCCCGGCGGCACCAGTCCGTGGAGGTCGATGCGCTCACCGCCGACTTCACGGGCGAGCGCCGTGATCTGCGCGATCGTGGTGACGACGCTCAGGCGACCGGCAGCGGACGCGGGCGAGGCGGAGGCGGTGGGCGCGCCGCCCGGGCGAGGGGATTCCTCACCGTCGCTGTCGCCGCACGCCGTCGCGGCGCCGACGACGGCCGTGGCGATGGCCACGAGAGCGATACGCAGTATCAGTTTCCGGGTGCGCCGACGGGACTCATGCGTCATGGGGTGATTCAGCTCCCTATGCTGGCGGCCCTGGGGTGGAGGAGGCGGCACGACGCACAGCGCCCGTACACCTCCAGCCAGTGCGTCTGGATCTCGTACGCCGTCGCGCGCGACAGCTCCTGTACCAGCGCGCCGACGTCGCAGTTCGAGAAATCCTCGACACGGCCGCAGTCCGTGCATACCAGGTGGTGGTGGTGGCCGCGCGTGCTCAAGCGGTAGTGCAGCGTGCCGTCATCGAGCAGGACCCGGCAGACGAGGTTGAGGTCGTGCAGCAGCTTCATGGTGCGGAAGACGGTGGCGCGACCGACCTTGCGCGCGCTGTGCAGCACGTCGTCGACGGTGAAATGGGACGGCTGGGCGAGCACCGCCTCGATCACGCGGCGGCGGCTGGCGGTGACGCGATGGCCGCGCATCTCGAGGCGCTCGATGATGAGGTCGATGTCCGACACGGCTCCGGCTCCTGATACTCTGTCTCACTATAAAATGAGACCCTGTCTCAGGGCAAGCGGCCGAGAGAGGGAGCGCCAACAGAGCCCGAGAACCCGAGAACCGAGAACCAAGACCCGAGGCGACGAAGCCCGACCTTCGAGGCGCGCAGTGCGGCGTCTGCTAGGGCTCCGCCGACTGGAGGACGATGGGGCCCGTCGGGCGGTCGCTGCCGGCGACGGGCTCGAGAGAGACGGCGAAGCCCACGGGCCGTCCGCTCCCGCCACTCGAGAGGTTGGTGACGACGAGCCGCCCGTTCCCCTCGGCGTCGACGCCGAAGGTGCCCGCGGGCTTCCACTCGCCGTCGTACACTGCCCACATCTGGTACGTCTCGCCAGGGTCGAGCGCCGGGAGGCCGGTGGCGACCAGCGCGCCGAGGCGTTCGCTCGCGCTCCAGACGTAGCGGCCGGATGCGTCGGGGGCGGCGTCCGTGCCATCGAGCGGGGTCCTCGACACGTCGTCCTGCGACATGATCGTCATCATCGCGTCCTGTGACGTCGCGAGGTCGGTGGTGAAGGAGCGGGCGAGGGTCAGCTCCGTGCGCAGCGTCGCCAGTTCGGCGCCCTGCGACGTCGCCGCCGCCGCCACGGAATCGCTCTGCCCGGAGAGGTCGTTGACTTCGGCCTGAAGGTACGCGCTCCAGGCCAGCAGGCCCGCGCCGGCGACGATGAAGACGGCGGCGGCGGCCTGCCACCAGTTCGGGCCGCGCGGCGGGCTACGCGGGTACTCGAGCACCTGCGCGGCCGCCAGGATGCGGCTGCCGAGCGCTTCCGGCGCGCGCACCAGCGGGACGGCGAGCGCGAGAGCGCCAGCCGCCTCGGCCGCCTCTTCGGCGAGAGCGCTGCATTCGGCGCACGACGCCAGGTGCGCTTCGACGGCGGCCAGCTCCTCGCCGTCGAGGGCGCCGATCGCCCATGCGTCGAGGTCGTCCCGCACCGTTTCGCAGTCCACGGAGCTCCTCATCGGCCGCCACTCCCCTCGCGCCTTTCGAGCGCGGCGCGCATCTTTCGCATACCCAGCCTGATCCTCGTCTTCACCGTGCCCAGCGGCTGGCCGAGGCGGGTGGCGATCTCCTGCTGGGTCAGCCCGCCGAAGTAGGCGAGCTGAATCGCCAGCTTCTGTTCCGGCGGCAGCAGGTCCAGCGCGTCCCGCACCGCCCTCCGCTCCTCCGCGAGTACCGAGGCGAGCGCGGGATCGTCGCGCTCGTCGGCGCTGGGGAGGATGTCCTCCTCTTCCGTGGTCGGCGGCAGGACCGAGTGCCGGAGCCGCCGCGCCTGGCTCCGCCGCTCATCGATGGAGCGGTTGCGCGTCACGCTGAGCAGCCAGGTGACGAACTTGCCGCGCCGGAGGTCGAAGTGGTCCGGGCGGCGCCAGACGCGCAGGAACACGTCCTGCGTCACATCCTCGGCGACATGCGGGTCGCCGACGACGCGGAGCGCGACGGAATAGACGAGGTCCCCGTAGCGGCCGTGGAGGGTCTCGAACGCGCGCAGGTCACGGCGTGCGATGCCGTCCATCAACTCGTCGTCGCGGGGGCCGGCGTCGTCCACGCGGCTCCTCCCTCAATACGCTCCCCGCCCGGTCCGAGATTCGGGTACCAGCGGCGATCTTATCAAGATGGACGGCGAGGACGGCCACGATCGATCCCGCGCGGGCATCGCGACACGCCCGTCCCGGGCCTACCCCCCGGGGTCCGCGCCCGGGACGACGGACTGGACGGTGATCTCGCTCGCGACGAGCGTATCGCCCTGCACCTCGCCCGTCGCGACGATGCGGTCCGACGGCCGCAGGTCGCCGAGGTCTCGCCGCTCGCCGAGGCGCCCGCCGCGGATGGCCGTCGCCGGCGTCACCTCGATGCGCCGGACATCCGCGCCGGACACGCGCGTGATCTCGATCGTGTTCGTCTCGGCGCTGACGGCGCCGACGATGCCCGTGACTTCGCCATCGCCGGATGCCGGTGTCACGTCGTCTCCAGACGGCATCGTGCGCGGGGCGGCGCTTGCCGTCGGGCTCGCCGCGGCCGTGCGGGCGGGCGCGCCGCCGTCGCCGGCATCGTCGCCGCACGCGGAGGTGATGGCGAGCGACGACGCCAGCGCCGGCATCAGCGCGAGAGCGGCGAGACGGCGCGGCGCGATCAGGACACGGCCTCCGGCGGGATCAGTAGCACCGGCGCGTTGCCCTGCAGCATGCGGTCGGCCGTGCTGCCCAGCGCCGCGCGCGCGATGCCCGTGCGGGCGCGCGTGGTCATGATCGTGAGGTCGACCTTCTTCTGGTCCACGAAGTCCAGCAGGCCATCAGCGACGGCGCCGCGCACGACAAAGGCGTCGACATCGACCTCGCCCTTCAGCGCCTCCTCCTGCCGGCGCAGGTACGCCTTCGCGCCCGCCTCCAGCTCCTGGTCCACCTGCGGCACGTAGGCGTCCGGCAGGCTGTACGGGTAGGCCTGCACCGCCCAGCGCACGACGCGCACAAGGCTCAGCTTCGCCTTCACCGCCGCCGCGATGTCCTTCGCGACGGGGATCGCGCGCTCGGACAGCTCCGAGCCGTCGAGCGGCAGCATGATGTGCGCGATCGACGCCGTCTCGGCGTTGCGCCGCAGGGAGTTCGGGCCGATGGCGAGCACGGGGATGGGCGAGCGGTGCAGGATGCTCGACGCCGTGCTGCCGTAGAGCCAGCGGCCGATGCCCGAGCGTCCGTGCGTCGCGATGGCGATCGCGCGCGCGCCCGTCTCCTCCGCCACGTCGAGGATCGTGTCGCTCGCGTCGCCCGACCTGACGATCGTTCGGATCTGGTCGGCGCCGTGCAGGCGTTGCCGGATGCCGTCGAGATACTGGCCGAAGTGGGCGTCGGCGGCCTGCTGGATCTCGACGGCCATCGACGGGAAGTTCGCGCCCAGTTCGCTCTCGGTGCCCTCCCAGACGGTGAGCAGCACCAGGTGCGTCCGCAGCGCGGTGGCGAGCGCTGACGCGTACGGGAGTGCGCCTTCCGCGGTCTCCGACCCGTCAAGCGGCACGAGGATGGGACCCTGCTGGCGCATTGCGTCCTCCTTCTACTGGCGCAAGTGTATCGCGCGCCCCGCTGTGCGCCGGTGACGGGCGGCCCCGAGACACGGGCCGAACGGCTCAGGCGCCGGGGGGACGCAGGCGCTCGTCGCGAGACTTCAGCGACACCCGCGTCCAGCGGCCGGACGGCGTGATCTCGCCGGGCCCTCCGAGACCATCGCGAACTATCGGCCACGGATCACGTGGATGCCGCCGTCGTCCCTCCGCGACGGTCGCGGGCATCTCCGTATCCGCAGCGTCGCAGGACCGCCAGCGCCTCTTCCCGTGACGGTGGACGCGGGTCTGAGCGCGCGCTCGGCGATACGCATCCAGTCCATTCGTCTACGGCGTCCCGGTCCGGATGGCGCGGTGTTCGAGACCGTCAGGGCGCGGTGACATGTGGGCATAGAGGGCGAGCGGAAGAGATCAGAGAAGCCCGCGCCGTGCTGGTGGCGGGGACGGCGCGGGCTTCGTCCGGTTGGAGGGGATACGTTGGCGGCTCTCCCCACTCACACAATCGGCAGGATCGCCGTCGCCCGAAGGGGCTCAGGTGCCATGCGGCGTCGTCCGCGCCGCATGCCGACGCCGTGGTATGCCGCGCGCAGCCGCAGGCGCACGAATCGCGATCGCTTCCGCTACAATGGCCGCCGTTGGGAGGAAGTGAGTTGGCTGGCGCCCCGCATGCATTGGCTGCCCGGACCTGACACGAGGGCGGCTGTCCTCAAGCATCCGATCTTCCTGGCCGGGCTCGCGGTCGTCGTGCTGCTGGGCCTGACGGCGGCCGTCCTCGTCGTCGCCGAGAGCGTGCGTGGCAGCGAGGACGCGGAGCCGCGCGTCTCAATCACGCCGCTGGGCACGTCGTCGCCCGGCCCCATCTCGCGGACGGCGGTGGCGCTGGGCGTGACCGGTCGCACGCTGGGCGTCACGGCGGTACGCACTGCCCCCGGCGAGCGCAGCCCGCGTCTGGGCAACCTGCCGAAGGGCGCCGACGTGACCATCGACGGGCGCACCGAGGACAATGGCTGGTACCGCATCATCTTCCCCCCGAACAGCGACCTGCACGGCTGGATCGACGCCGACGACGTGGACGTGACCGGTGACCCGGAATCGCTCGTCGTCGCGACGGCCGAACCGCCCATCATCGTCGACGTGCCGACGATCCCGCCGGCCGTGCTGACTGCCGATGCGCAACAGCCGATCACGCTGACGCCGGAAGGGACGCCCACACCAGATCCCGCCGCGCAATTGCCCGACCTTGTCGTGGGCTCGCCGCCGAACGTCTCGGGCGGGCGCCTGTTCATCACCGTCATCAACCAGGGCTCCGGGGCGTTCACGGGCGACCTGGTCGTGGCGATCTTCAACTCCGACTCGACGGCGCTGCTCGGCGGGGCGACGATCCCGGGCTTTACCCTCGAGCCGGGCCTCAGCATCGACGTCGACACTGGCTACACGGTGGCCGACAACGAGACGCTGCTCCTCGTCGTCGACCCGAACGGGGAAGTGGAGGAGAGCGACAACCTCAACAACAGCCTGCTCGTCTCGATCACGCTTGGCGCGCAGCCGACTGTCGAGAACCCGTTCGCCACGCCGGCACCTGACGTAACGGAGCCCGTCATCCCCGAGGCCCCGCCGCCGGCCCCGTAGACGCGCTTGTGGGCCCTCCGCTCGCGGCGGCTAC
>DATMAH010000001.1:0-11225 GCA_035583735.1 Dehalococcoidia bacterium | reverse complement strand
AGCCTGCAATACCGCGTTCGGCCCCGTTTCTCCGTGCTCGCCAACCCCGCCTCCTCGAGGATCCGCACGTGCTTCTTGACCCCGGTGAGGGTCATGTCAAAGGTCTCCGCCAGCTCGCTGATCGAGGCATCGCCGCGGCCGAGGCGCTCGAGGATTCCCCTGCGCGTGGGGTCGGAGAGGGCTCCGAAGGTCCTGTCGAGGGGCGGAGACTGAACCATATGGTTCACTATTGATCGCGCGACCCTCCATGTCAAGGCGTTTCGCAGGGACGTGCGGGGATGATGAGAGGCCAGCCTGCTCGGGCGAAGATGCCGGAAGCGCCATCGCCTAGCGCACGACCAGCGTCCCCTGCATCGCGTGGTGCAGCGTGCAGTAGTAGTCGTACGTGCCCGGCTGCGTCGCCGTGAAGGTGAACTCGTCGTCGCGCTGCATCAGGCCGCTCTCGAACGCGCCCTCGTACTGGGTGACGTCGTGGGGGATGGCGCCCTCGTGCTTCCACGTCACCCTGGCGCCTGAGCGGACGTGCAGCACGCGCGGCTCGAAGTCGTTGTCCACGACCGCGACGCTGACCTCCATCTCGTCGGTCACCACCGGCGTCGACTCGATGGAGCGGCGGCGCGGCTCGTCCTCGCCGCCCAGCGCCAGCACGGCGGCGGCGACCACGGCGGCGACGAGCACGATCGCCGCGCCTCCGATGAGCCAGTTCAGGTCGCTTCGCCGCATCTGCTGCCTCCTCGCCTCAGCGCCCGCACACAGGTTCGCGCGCAGGCTCGCAGACCAGAAGGGCCGATCGGCCGTAGCAGCGGGGCCGCACCGGCTCGATGCGTCGCACTCCGGGGCCGGCAGCCGGTATCATCGACGGCCATGGATCGCGACGATGCTGAGCGCCTCCTCTTGGACCACCGCGTCGAGACCGTGAAGATCGGCACGCCCGACATGGACGGCGTGTTCCGGGGCAAGCGCGTCTCCGCGAAGCAGTTCCTCGCCGGCTGCGAGGGCGCCGGCTTCCCGCAGTGCGACGTCATCTTCGGCTGGGACATCGCCGAGGACCTGATCACCGACCGGCCCCTCGCCATCGGCAGCGCCGACACCGGCTTCGCCGACATCCTCCTCCGGCCGGACCTTGGGACGCTCCGCATCGTGCCCTGGGAGGCGGGGACGGCGGCCGTCGTCTGCGACGCCCTGACCGAGCACGGCGAGCTGGTCGCGCAGTCGCCGCGCACGGCGCTCCGCCGCGTCATCCAGCGCGCCACCGCACTGGGCTTCGAGCCGATGATGGCGGTGGAGCTGGAGTTCCGCGTCTTCCGCGAGGACCAGCACAGCCTGCGCGAGAAGCGCTTCGGCGGACTGCGGCCGCTGAACCCGGGCAACAACTGCTACTCGATCCACCACGCCAGCATCGACGAGGACGCCGTGGGCGCCGTCCGCCGCCACATGGACGCCTATGGCGTCGAGATCGAGGGGTACAACCGCGAGCACGGCGAGGGCATGTACGAGATGAACATCCGCTACGCGCCCGCGCTGGAAGCGGCGGACCGCGGCATGCTCTTCAAGAGCGGTGCGAAGGAGGTCCTGGCGCAGCACGGCGCCATGCCCACATTCATGGCCAAGTACTCCGACGAGATGGACGGCTGCAGCGGCCACATCCACCAGAGCCTCTGGCGCGACGGCGAGAACGCGTTCTGGGACGGCGACGCGCCGCACCACGCGTCCCCGCTGCTGCTCTCCTACGTCGCCGGCGCGCTGGCGGCGATGCCGGAGCTGTTCGCCCTCTTCGCGCCGAACGTGAACTCGTACAAGCGTTACGTGGCCGGGAGCTGGGCGCCGACGGCCGCGTCGTGGGGCGTCGAGAACCGCACGGCGGCGCTGCGCGTGATCGCGCCGGACGCCGGCGGGGCGCGCGTCGAGCATCGCGTGCCCGGCGCGGACGTCAACCCCTACCTGGGCTTCGCGGCCGCATTGGCCGGCGGACTCGCCGGCATCGAGCGCAAGCTGACGCCGCCCGCGCCGGTGCAGGCGGACGCCTACAAGCGCGATGACCTGCCACCGCTACCGCGGACGCTCGACGCGGCGATCGACCTGCTGGCGGGCAGCGCGCTGGCGCGCGAGCACCTGGGCGACGCCTTCGTCGACCACTACGTCGCGATGCGGCGCTGGGAGATCGAGCGCCACCGCAACGCCGTCACGGCGTGGGAACGCCGCCGGTACTTCGAGCAGGTGTAGGCTCAGGCGAGCCGCACCAGGCGGCCCTCGTTGCCCCGCAGCTCGACGCTGCGCGACACCGGCACGTCTTCACCGTGCGTCCCGACGAGCGTCTCCTCCGGCTCGATGCCGTCCGGCAGCGTGAACGAGACTGCATCGTTCGAGAAGTTCAGCATTGTCAGCGTCCGTTCGCCCTGGTGCGAGCGTACGAACGCGAAGACGGACTCCGGCGTGCCATCGAGCGGCGTGTAGGCGCCGAACTGGAGCGCCGCGGACTGGCGCCGTGTCCAGATGATCTTGCGGTACAGCGACAGCAGGGAAGCGGGGTCGCGGCGCTGGTCGGCGACGTTGCGGGTGAGGTCGCCGTAGGGCAGCCACGGCGCGCCGGTGGTGAAGCCGCCGTCGCGCGTCCACTGCATGGGCGTGCGCTCGGGGTCGCGACCCCGGCCGTAGAAGCGCGCCGGGTCCTGGAGCTGATGCTCGGGGATATCGGCGTTTTCCATGCCGATCTCCTCGCCGTAGTAGATGAAGGGCGTGCCGCGCAGCGTCAGCAGCAGCAGCGCCGCCACCCGCGCACGTTCCTGGCCGCGGCCGTCGGCGTTGACGCGGCTGACGAAGCGGTCGACGTCGTGGTTGCCGAAGACGTGGTTCGGCCAGCCGCCCTCGGGCAGCGCCGCCTCGAAGGCATCGACCTGCCGGCGCACATGGTCCGCGCGCCAGCGCCCGTCCGTGATGCGGACGAACGGGAAATTGAACGCCAGGTGCAGCCCGTCCAACGACTCACCCCCGTAGTAGCGGACGATGTTCTCCGGCGGCCCGAACACCTCTCCGACGGTCATGCGCTCAGGGAACTCGTCGACCACCTGGCGGATCCGGCGGGCCGCATCGATGATGTCCGGCCAGTTCTGGTCGTACGTGTGGATCTGGAGCGCCGTCTGCCCGAGCGCCTCCGCCCAGCGGCGGTCGGGGTTCGGTGGATTATCGCGGAGCTCCGGGTCCTTGAGGATGCGGTCCATCACGTCGATGCGGAAGCCGTCGACGCCGCGCTTCATCCAGAAGCGCAGGACGTCGTGCATGCGCTGCTCGACGGCCGGGTTGCGCCAATTCAGGTCCGGCTGCTCCTTCAAGAACATGTGCAGGTAGTACTGCTGCGTCTTCTGGTCCCACTCCCAGGCCGGCCCGCCGAAGACGGCGATCCAGTTGTTGGGCGGGCTGCCGTCCGGCTTTGGGTCGCGCCAGACGTACCAGTCCCGCTTCGCTGAATCGCGCGAGGAGCGCGACTCAACGAACCACGGGTGCTGCGACGACGTGTGGTTCGGCACGAAGTCGAGGATGATGCGGATGCCGCGCCGGTGCGCCTCCTCGATGAGCGTGTCCATGTCGGCGAGCGTGCCGAAGTCCGGATGCACGTCCTCGTAGTCGGAGACGTCGTAGCCGAAGTCGGCCATCGGCGACGGATACGTCGGCGAGAACCAGATCGCGTCGATGCCCAGCGAGCCGGGTGTGCCGTCGTTCAGGTAGTCGAGGCGCTCGAGCACGCCCGGCAAGTCGCCGATGCCGTCGCCGTTCGAATCCTGGAAGCTCCGCGGATAGACCTGGTAGATGACGCCATGCTTCCACCAGAGATACTCGCCCAACCCCCGTCCTCCTCGCGCTGGCTGCCCGTTTCGGGGCGCAGTGCATCAGGTTGCGGGCGCTGACGCAACGCCGGGGCTACGGACCGGGCGCCTCCGGGCGCCACTCCCACACGTCGCTCGACCAGATCTCGCGCGGCATCGATGCCAGCATCGCGAGGCGGGGGTCGCCGGGCGCCGGCAGCAGGCGCGCCATCAGGCGATCCCCGAAGCGCTCGAAGTAGTCGCACTCCTTGAGGAACGCCTGCAGCGTGCGCCGGTCGCCGCCGAGCAGGACGTGCTGGACCTCGGCTTCGTACGGGCCGATGGTCGCCCGCGCTTCCTCGCAGGCTTTGCCGAAGAGCTCGTGTACCTGCTTCTCGCGGATGCGCTCGAACCGCCGCTGCGATTGGCCGCCCTTGCGGTGCCGGTTTTTCACGAAGCGCTGGTCCGTCTTGGACGCCACCAGCGCGTCGCCGCGAAAGACGCCCGTGCTGAAGCCGCCCAGCCGCAGCAGGAACACGCCGACAGTCCGCCGCCGCTCGAGCGCCTCGATCAACGGCGCCGGCTCGATGCAGCCGTACTCCTCGCGCGCTTCGATGGGGAACGGCGGCGCGACGACCATCACGCGCGCCCGCGCGACGAACGCCGCAACCCCCGTCGTCGATCCGGCGACGAAGTCCGCGAGCGCGTCGCTGTCCTCGGCCGGCAGCGCGATCGGCGGCAGGGTTGCTCCCGGCGGCACGAACAGCGAGGAACCCTCCGGCCCGGCGGCGGGAAGGCGCTTCAGCAGTGCGCTCCGGCCCAGCCTCGATCGCTCGTACGGCACCGGCGCAGCGTACACCGCCGCGACGAGTGCGTGGCGGACTGGCCGCGACGCTCCCTACCGGCTGTCGTCGCCGACCAGGTCAGCGTCGTCGTCGTCCTCGTGCAGCTGCGGCGCGTCGAACACCAGGCGCGTCCCTTCGGGCGTCTCGACCGCGTCGATGGAGGCGCCGTCGAGCAGGCCGGAGAGGTCTCGCGGGATGGCCAGGACGGCGCGCTCGGCATGTTCGACCACCTGGTCGCCGTCCTCCCGCGCTCCGATCGCCAGCGCCAGTCCCTCTTCCGTCATCGCCAGCCGCAGGACGTTGGCGGCGTCGTCGGTGTTCTCGTCGAGCGTCTCGTGCAGTATGGCCGCAGCCCGTTCGCTCACCTGCAGCATCCCGCGCTCCTTTCGTTCAAGCCCGCCGTCTCGTTCAAGCCAGCCGTCACGCCCACCCTAACAGAGTCATGCTGCCAGTGTGGCATCCGAAGGGAGTAGAGACCGGGCGGCTTCGCTGCGATATGGGTGCCGGGAGGGGTCCGGCGAACGGAGGCGCGCAGTGATCGTCTTCGACCCAGAGGAGCCGCGGAACATCCGCCCGGCAGCAGCGGGCGGCGCAATCGCCGGAGCAGCGGAGCCAGGGTCCGGGACGCGGCCCGCTCAGTCAGCCAGCACGGTTGCAGGGCTGACGTGGCGGCTTGCCCTGGCACAGGGTGCGTTCTACGTGACAACGGGAGTCTGGCCCTTGATCGGTCCGCGCACATTCCAGGCGGTGACGGGACCGAAGACGGACTTCTGGCTCGTGCGGACCGTGGGCATGCTTATCGCCGTGATCGGCGCCGTCGTCGCCCGCGCCGGGATGCGCCGCCGCGTCGAGCCGGAGACGGTAGCGCTGGCCGCGGGGAGCGCCGCCGGCCTGGCGGCGATCGATGTCGTCTATGCCGCGCGGGGGCGCATCTCGAAGGTGTACCTGCTGGACGCCCTCGCCGAGATCGCCATCGTGGGCGGCTGGCTGGGGCTTAGCGCCGCCAAACGTGCTACACAGAGCGCGAGTCCGGACCACCGACAGTGAAGGAGAACTGAACGAATGCCTTTGATGCAGACGCGCGCCAACGTCACCTGGAGCGGCAACCTCCGCGACGGCTCGGGCACCCTCACGCCGGGAAGCGGCGCCTTCCCGGAGCTGCCGCTGACCTTCGCGGCCCGCACCGAGTCGCAGGGTGGCAAGACCAACCCCGAAGAGCTGCTCGCCTCCGCCCACGCCATCTGCTACGCGATGGTGATGTCCAACGTGCTGACGCAGGAGGCGGGGGCCCCGCCGGAGCGCATCGAGGTCGAGGCGGTGGCCACGCTCGACCGGATCGACGGCGCGCTGAAGATCACGAACATGCAGCTCAACATCGGGGCGAAGGTCGCCGGCATCGACGCCGCCCGCTTCGAGACGCTGGCCCGGGAGGGCGAGCAGCGCTGCCCCGTCTCCAACGCACTCCGCGGCAACGTGGAGATCGCCGTCTCGGCGCGCCTGCTCTGAGCGCCGGCCGGCGCTCGCCCCAGACGGCCGCGCGTACTACCGTAATCGGTACATCGCGCCGGGAGGGATGAGCATGGGACGCTGGGACAGCATCGCCGCGGGCGGCAGCGAGATGCGCTGCTACGTCACCGAGCCGGCCGGCGGCGCGCCTGCGCCGGCCGTCATCGTCATCCAGCATGCGGGCGGCGTCGACGCGTTCGTCCGCTCGATGACGGACCGCATCGCCGAAGCGGGGTTCGTCGGCATCGCGCCGGACCTCTACCACCGCGAGGAGCCGGACTCGAAGGACGACCCGATGACGCGCATGGGACGCCTGCGCGACGACAACATCATCACCGACGCGCGCGCCGTCTACGAGCACTTGAAGACGATGCCGCGCGTCCGCGCCGACGCCGTCGGCGTCACGGGGTTCTGCATGGGCGGCCGCGTCGCCTACCTGCTCGCGGCGACCATGCCCGAGCTGAAGGCGGCCGTGGTGTTCTACGGCGGCAACATCATGCGGCCGTGGGGCGAAGGGCCGGCGCCGTTCGAGCTCACGCAGAACATCGGCTGCCCCGTCCTCGGCCTCTTCGGCGAGGATGACGAGAACCCCAGTCCAGCGGACGTGGCGAAGATCGACGCCGAGATGACGCGCCTGGGCAAGCCGCACGAGTTCCACAGCTACGCCGGCGCCGGCCACGGCTTCATGGCCGAGGGGCGCCCGGCGTACCGCCCGGAGGCCGCCGCCGACGCCTGGCAGCGCTGCGTCGCCTGGTTCAGCCAGCACCTCGGCGCGTGACCGACGAGATCGGCCCCGGCACGCTCAAGCTCATCGTGGCGTCGTCGCCTGCCGTCGCCGCCGTAGCCGAGAGCGCCGTGCGCGCCCGCGTGCGCGGGGCGGACGTGCGCCGCCTCGGCGACGCGCTGCTGGCCTACACCGACGCCCGGCCCGAGGACCTGCGCGACGCGATCCGCGACGGCCTCGGGGAGGGCGAGTCGGTGCTCGTCGTCGAGT
Organism: Dehalococcoidia bacterium; assembly: GCA_035583735.1. Taxonomy (GTDB): domain Bacteria; phylum Chloroflexota; class Dehalococcoidia; order DSTF01; family JACRBR01; genus DATMAH01. Next base: position 4,080 of record DATMAH010000001.1, on the reverse strand, counting down.
TCGAGCGCTGGTCCTCCTCGGGCGGCGCCGTCGACACGGAGTGGCTCCTGCGCCGCGGGCACTGAGGCTGCGGCGGCGTCCTCCCGCGACGGAGCCGGCCCGATGCTACCCCTTCGGCGACACGAAGGAGGCGGCCGGCGGCTACGACATCGTCGAATGCGACGAAGCGATGGCGGTCGAGATCGCGGCGCGCACGCCCGTGGACGCACCTTCGTGGATCGAGGTGGCGCCGGTCGCGCGCTCCCACCCGGACGCCGCGCGCATCAAGTCGCTGGAGGGTTTCGTCGACGAGCGGCCCGGCAGGCCGCGCCAGGAGCGCCTCAGTCGCGGAGCCACGCCTCCACCAGCGCGCGCGAGGCGTTCGCCGGGCGGTACGCGGCGTCGATGTGCTGGCGCTCGAGCACGGAGGGATGCACGCCCTCGTGGGTCAGCCCGGCGTGGGGCGCGCAGACCGGACGCAGGTACGGCGGCGATAGCCGGTAGATGCCCTTCCGCGACTCCGACAGCCGCCCGAAGCACCGCTTGTGCACGTGATGCCGCACGTACTCCTCGTCGAACTCCAGGCCGCAGGCGGAGGCCTTCGCCAGTATCCAGCGCAGCGCCTCGTCGGACGGGCGGTCGTCGCGGCAGCCGCCGCCGGCGTTCCCGTGCACGCCCGCGAACCACGTCTGCTCGATCACCTGCCCCTCCTTCGGGCGTGGCTGCACCCAGAGCGTCGGCTCGTACGCCTTTCGCTTCTCGTCGATAGCCAGCGCCTGGTACGCGTGCTCGACGATGCCGCTCAGCTCGACATCGTGGAACTCCAGGCCGAAGAGACGCCGGCTGAGCGCGCCGAGGATGCCCAGCGGGATGCCGAGCGCGCCCACCGTGTCGAACACGCCGACGAACTTGATGCGCGTCGGCTCGCCGAGGCCCTCGTGAGCGTAGGACTTGCGGAACAGCGTCGACTCCCGCTCGCCCGGGTGCGAGTCGCGCTTGCGGTAGAGGCGGTACCCGGCGTCGATGCGCGCGGCGTGCTCGCGGCGGATGACGCCGCAGTTGCGGATGAGGCCGCCGAGGCTGCGTGCCGTGTACGCGCCGCGGCTGTAGCCGAAGAGGAAGATCTCGTCGCCGGGCTCGTACGCGGCGACCAGCCACCGGTATGCGTCGACGATGTTGCGGGAGAGCCCCCAGCCGAACGCACCGCCGCGGATGCGCTCCCACGGCGCCGTGCCCACGCCGCGCTGGTAGTACGTCGCCTGCAGGACGCCGTCACGCGCGCGCGGCGCGACGGCTTCAGCGATCTTCGTCACGTTCGTCGGGCAGGGACGCCCGCCGAGGACCTGGTCCGGCGTGTTCCACGTCCCGTCGCAGCAGATGACGATGCGCTTCATCGCTCACCGGCGCCCTCGCCGGCGGCGATTGTACTACGGCCGCCGTGGCGATGGGGCCTGGCCGGTGACACTCACCAGGACGGCGAGGAGGAGCTGCTACGCACTCGTTAGATGATGGCTGCCTCTCAGCCAACATACTATCTGCCTAAGGAACACCTTCAGGACTGAGCTTGGTCTTCGGGTCCTCAGCTGGCGGTCTGGGCTGTTTCCACTTAGGCCACGGGGGTTAGCCCCGTAGTCCGGCTCCTCTGCTATACATTCGCGTATTCGGAGCTTGGTTAGCCTGCCTCGCTTGCGCTCAGCTAGGCCAGTCAGTAACCCTACCCCACGAATCCATCACAGAAGGCAAACGTCACCCTGGCCATGGGTAGCTCACCTGTTTCGGGTCTCTAACGTGAAGCTAATCGGCGACTCGATGAACCTTCGGTCATGGTTCCTTGTGCTGATTCTGGGGTTCAACACGTTCATAGGATACTGGAACGTGTTCTTGCCCTCCCCGCTCATACCCTTCATCACATCTGACCTGGGGATCACTACCGGGCAGGCCTCAATGATGATGGCCATTTCCGGCGGCTCAGGAGTCGTCTCTCTGATCGGGCTGATCATTTGGGGGCCGAAAATCCCCAGGAAGTGGATTCTCCTGTTCGGCATGGTCACTCTGACGATCGGGTCATTTCTGATGACCGCGACTAGCAACTATGAGGCCCTACTTGCAATCAGGCTCGTAAACGGGGTCAGCGATGGTATCTTGTACTCCGTCTGCCTGATCCTTGTAAGCGAGTACTTTCACCCGGACAAGAGGCTTCTGTGTATCGGTATCCTGGGCCTGGGGAGTGCTGCTGCGGGTGTCGTCGGCGTACCGCTGACGCTTCAGTTGCTTGACCAAACTGACTGGCAGGAAAGCTTTGAGATATTTGCCTGGATCAGCATCTCGGGCGTCATCTTGACTCTGTTCCTGCCAAACCGCGGCTACTTCGAGCTCGAGGTAGGGTCCTCCAGCCTCGGGCAAGTGCTACGCGACAAGCTTCTGATGAAAATCGCTGGGGCCAACATCCTTGGCGACATCGCCTGGTACGGGTCTCTGACGTTCCTGGGCAGCTTCTTGGTTGCCACCTACGACCCAGGCATCAACGAGCTCGCCGTGTTCTATGCCATCGCGAGCTCGGGATATGTGGTAGGCACCCTCATGTTCGTCGGCGCCGTTGGGGAGTCCAGCTCCTTTGAGAAAAGGCGGATGTGGGCCATCGGCTCAAGCCTTTTCTCGGCGGTCATGGTGGCAGTGTTTTTCTCAGTCACACCAGCGTTTTACACGACACTTGCGCTGGGAACCATCTTCGCGGTGGGGAGAGCCGGCGGGGTCACAGCCATGGATGACATGATCATTAGCATCGCTGAGAACACAGCAACGCGAATCACCACAAGTGCCTTCGCAAGCATTGTCCCGGGACTAGCAGTTATGGCCGCGGCCTCTGTTGGTGGAATCGTGCTTGATGCCACGGCTTACAAGGCCATCGGCATCGTCTTCGGGGTTTCGGCGTTTGGCTCTCTTCCACTTCTCATGATGCTCCCTGGTAGGGAAGAAGGGGCGGAAGGACTGGAATACGCGACAGCTGGTTGATCCAACGATAGGGAGGTAGGCCAGCATACCGGCCCGGCTCACTCTCGCGGCAGCAGGATGCGTGTGAGGCGGACGATGCTGCGCTCCGTCAGCTCGGCGCGGCGGCGGCCGGCGTCTTGCGCCCGCGCGTAGAGCACGGGGTCGGCGCCGGCCGGCGGCTCGCTGGCCTGCAGCCGCGTGCGCTCCCAGTGGGCGACACTGGGGTAGCGCGTGATGAGCAGCGCCGCGACGAGCGGCCCCGGCTCCATGCTCCGCCAGAGCCCCACGATCTCGCAGCCGTCCGACTCGAAGTAGGGCCAGATGCCGTCCTCCGACAGGCGCTGGAACTCGTCCCAGTCCTGCGGCTGCAGCCAGAACCAGCGGTGCGCGTACACGCCCGGCGTCCGTGGCGGCGCGTCGGTCCGCGGGCGCACCGTCGGCGCCAGCCGCTCGACACGCGACTCGACGAGATCGCCGGGGAGCGAGCGGGCGGCGTGGGCCGCGAGCGTGTCGGCGTCCGGCCAGGCGCGCACGAGCACGCCCTCGTCGTTCGCGAAGCCGATCATGCCGGAGCAGAGCAGGAAGACGCGGCCGCCCGCCGCCTCCGTCGCCTCGCGCACGGGCCCGAAGATGTCGCCGGCCGCCCGCCCCCAGGCCCCGCGCGCGACGCGGGCCGTCCGGTACTCGTACACGCTCACGGAGAGGGAGCGTACCAGCTACCGGCTGTGGGGGTACTCCGTCCTGCCGGGATGAGGCGGCAGTGCGCGCGCCGACCGGGAGGCCGAATGGGGGCGCCGCGCCTCTGGGGCGCGGGGCGGCGCGATGGGGTTGTAGCCGGGGACCATGCATCAGGCCGTGCCTGGCTTCCCGGGCCGCCTGAAGGGCAGCATGGTACCCCCGGCAGGACTCGAACCTGCGCACATGGTTTAGGAAACCACTGCTCTATCCTCTGAGCTACGGGGGCGCCGCTTCAGGATATCGGAAGCTGGAGGGAGGAGGCTGGGCGAGCGCCGCATGGCGCGAGCGCCTGTGGCGGTCGCCAGCGCTCGCGAGGCGCTGGGCCGGCGAAGAGGCATTGCCGCGGGTGTATGATCGGCGGATGATCCGCTG